>NZ_JBRRES010000009.1:0-124249 GCF_056760395.1 Stenotrophomonas sp. STEN009
GCCGCGGGGGTGGTGCCTGCCTGGCGCGTGGGTTTTTGGCCCCCCTGGCGCTTGCTGGGGTATCCGCCCACGGGTTATTCGCCCCGTGCTCGCCCCGGGGGGGGGCCCACAACGGGCGCAACCCACCAGGTCCCGCCCGACGTCCAGAAGCTGGCAAACAAAAAGGCCGGGGTCTCCCCCGGCCTTCTCATGTCATCCCGTCACCGCCTTCAGGCGATCGCGTCCTGGTAACGGCGCTCGACTTCGTTCCAGTCGATGACGTTGAAGAACGCGCCGATGTATTCCGGACGACGGTTCTGGTACTTCAGGTAGTACGCGTGCTCCCACACGTCCAGACCGAGGATGGGCGTGTTGCCTTCCATCAGCGGGCTGTCCTGGTTGCCGGTGCTTTCCACCACGACCTTCTTGTCGGGGGTGACGCTCAACCATGCCCAGCCGCTGCCGAAGCGGGTCAGCGCCGCCTTGGTGAAGGCGTCCTTGAACTTGTCGAAACCGCCCAGGTCCTTGTCGATGGCCTTGGCCACGTCGCCCACCGGGTTGCCGCCCGCGTTCGGTGCCATCACCGTCCAGAACAGCGAGTGGTTGGCATGGCCACCGCCGTTGTTGCGCACCGGGCCCTGCAGGTTCTCCGGCAGCGACTTCAGCTTCTTCACCAGCTCTTCCACCGGCAGGTCAGCGTACTCGGTGCCTTCCAGCGCCGCGTTGACGTTGTTGATGTAGGTCTGGTGATGCTTGGTGTGATGGATCTCCATCGTCGCCGCGTCGATATGCGGCTCCAGCGCGTCGTAGGCGTAGGACAGCTTGGGCAGGGTATAGGCCATGATGCATCTCCTGATTGCGAGGGCACCCGACGGTGTCGGGTGTAGCGCGGTGAATGATGGGGACAGACCACTAGATTACCAAGGGGGATGTAAAGGAAATTGCGTCCTGCCGGTGAGCATGCCGGCAATTGTTACGCAGCGGTGACGCGGCGGTTCCTCATGCAGCGTGCAGCGCACAGGCGCTACAGTGCATGCACCACCCTCACCCGTTCGTGCCCATGCGCAACCCCCGGCTGCTGATCACTGCCATCGCCCTGCTGCTGCTCGGCCTGGTCGTCAACCACGTCATGCAGCGGCCGCCGGCACCGCAGTTCGCGCCGGACCTGCAGGGCGCTCCGGCCCGGAGTGCCCCGACCCCGGCACACGGCGATGGCGCACGCAGCGGCCTGCCCGCCTTCCTTCCCGCCGAAGCACGCCAGACCATCACCCTGATCCAGCGGGGCGGGCCCTTCCCGCACCGCCAGGATGGCAGCACCTTCGGCAACCGCGAGCAGCGCCTGCCGCAGCGGCCGCGTGGCTACTACCGCGAGTACACGGTCGACACCCCCGGTGCGGGCAACCGGGGGGCACGCCGCATCGTCACGGGCGGCGATCCAGCAGAGGCGTGGTACTACACCGATGACCATTACGGCTCATTCCGCAGCTTCACCGTTCCATCCCCCGGAGACGCTCGATGAGCCACGATGATTTCGGCCTCGGCCTGCACGACATCAACAACGCCGGCGTGTATGCCATCGACAGCGCGGACATCGGCGCGCTTGCCGCGGCCATGCGCGATGCCGGCCTGAAGGTGATCCGCATCGATCTGGAGGGCGTGACCGACAAGCGCACCCTGCTGGCGCGGCTGTCCGCGCAGCTGGACTTCCCGGCCGGTTTCGGCGGCAACTGGGATGCCCTGTCGGACAATCTTCGCGACCTGCAGTGGCTGCCGGCCAGCGGTTATGCGCTGTTCCTGGCGGATGTCGACGCGCTGCGCGCTGGTGCAGCCAAGGATTTCGACACCCTGCTCGACGTGCTGGACGAAGCCTGCCGGGATTGGGTCGGCCGCGACGTGCCGTTCTGGGTGTTCCTGTCACAGAGCGAGTAAAGGGGCGACGCCGACCAAGGCCGGCCGCCCGCAATGGTTCCGGCGAAGAGCCCCCCTTGTTGTTCAAAGGGGGCGCGCCAACGGCGCGGGGATAAGGAAACATGCGTGGACAATGGGAGCCGCTAGCGGCTCCCATTGTCTTCCTGCAGTTCCTTCTTGAACGGGATATCCGGCGGCGGCCGGGCCACGGCCGGCTGGTCCTGCATGTTCGGGTCGGTCAGGCCGCAGCCGCCACCCGCCTGCAGAATGGAGATGACGCAGGAAATCCGGGTGCTGGTGCCGGGAAGCGGAATCTCCATCGCCTTGACGCCCTTGCGCACCCACTCGGCCAGCAGCGACTCCTGCGGCACCCAGTATTTGTCGAACGAGGTGGGCGTGTAGTCGTAGGGCGGTCGCTTCAGCCATGTCCCCGACTGGGCGATGCGTTCCTTGCTCCAGCCGTCGTTGTCCCCCCCGGGAGCGCCACGCTCCGCATTGCCGGGGCCGTCCTGCCCCGGTACACGCACGCTGCCGTCGGCGTTGAACAGGCCGTTGCCCCGGCCCGCGCTGCTCGCCTGCGCGGCGCCGCTGCGGGCGCCATCACGAGTGCGATCCGAGGCCCCCCAGTCGTCGCCCCGGGCCGGCGTAGCCCAGTTGCCCGGGGTCGGCGTCGGGCGGGCACCGGCCTGTGCCGGTGTCGTGGCGGCGGCTGATGGGCGCGCCGCGGGACTGCTCACCGCAGCCGCGCTGCCCTGGGCTGCGGGGGCGGAGGTTGCGGCACTGCCACCGGAAGGCGCAGGCGAAGCGACCGGTGCAGACGCCACCTCACGTTCGCGCACCTGCACGTCGCGGCCCGCGGGCGCCCGTACTGCAGGCTCACGGCCTGCGATCGGCGCCATCCGCACCTGCGGATCGACAACCGCCTGCACTTCGCGTTCGCGCACCTGCACATCCTGCTGCGGAACGCGGATCGGTACTTCCGCTGCGCGCACCGCCGGAGCCACGACGGGTGTCTCCACGATGGCCACCTCACGTTCCTGCACCTGCGGCTGGCGGATCTGCGGCACCCTCACCTGCACATCCGGTGTGCGCAGCGCTTGCGGTGTGGGCGGCGCCTCCAGCGGCTGCACGCTGCGCTCGCGTACGCTGGGCGTTGTGTCGCGCGGCACGATGCTCACTTCGGTGCGCGGCACGCTGACCGGCGGCACCACGAAATCGGTCGTGGCCTGCGCCACGTCGGTCGCCTGGACCGGCGAAGGCGGCGGCGTGGCCGGTGGGGCCGGCTCGGTCGGCATGGCTTGCGGAGGCGTACTGGCGGCAGCGGGGGCCGCAGCAGGGGATGGCTGCGGGCGCGCCGCGACCGGTCGCGGCTGCGGCGCAGTTGCCGATCCTGCCGCGTCTCCTGCAGCCGTGCGGCCGGCTGCAGCTGCTGCAGCCGATTCGGCGCCGGGCTGGTCGCCTCCGCCCTCCTGGCTGGCGCGGCCGACAAACTCGATCTGCACGCGCTCACCGTCGGATCCCTGCTCGGCGGGCACCGAGGTGCGGATCACCGCCACCCACAGCAGCAGCAGGAAGAACAGCAGGTGCAGCAATGCACTGGCGACGGCCGACGTCCAGCGCATCCAGCGCTGGTCACGCGGCGCCGGCTCCCAGTCCTGCCACAACAGGCGCCGCAGCGCCTGCCAGCGGGGCAGCGCCGGCAGCGTCCCGGGGCGTCCCGGCAGAGGCATGGGCAGCAGCACCGCGATCACCTCGCGCGCATGGAACGGGCGTGGCAACGGGCTCAGCGAGCGCAGCCACAGCGCCCAGCCATAAGGCAGGCGCGTGTTCTTCTCCAGGATGATCGGTTGCTGCTGGCGCGCCAGCAGCAGGTCGATGAGTTGCTCGGCTCTGGGCAGAGGCACGCGTCGGCGATCAGGCGGCGTTGCCGCGCGGGATGTACGGCGCGTGGCCGCTGTCGTGGTCGGTCGCGTCGCGCACTGCGGTCACGCCGGGCACCCGGCCCATCAAGGTCTTTTCGATGCCCTGCTTGAGGGTCACATCGGCCATGCCACAGCCCTGGCAGCCACCACCGAAACGCAGCAGCACCACGCCCTCGGCCGAGACTTCCTGCACTGCGACCTTGCCGCCATGGGAGGCGAGCTGTGGATTGATTTCATTCTCCACCACCCAGTGCACACGCTCGACCAGCGAAGCGGCCTCCCCGGGCGCTTCGCCCTTGATGCGCGGCGCCTTGATGGTCAACTGCTGGGCACCTGCCGCGCCAGCCACGATGTCGATCTCCGCGCCATCGAGCCAGCCGACGCTGCCGGCGTCGACATACAGGGTGAACCCGTCGCAGTCCACGGCCCACTCGTCGCCGTGCAGGTCCGAGGGTTCGGCGAATTCCAACCGCGCATCGGCACGCGGAGTGCCGGGATCGACCGCGCTCAGGCGTACGCCCATGCCGGGCGCGCCCTCGCGTTCGATCAGCTTGCGGAAATGGGTCTGGGCAGTGTCGGAGATCTGGATCATCAGGCTATTCTAGCCAAGTAAGTGTCAACCGCTCATTCGGTTTATACACCGTCCGGCGCATTGTTCAGTCAACACGAGGTGGAGATTCCCATGGCCGACCTGATTCCACTGGCCCAGGCCCGTTGCGTGCCGCGCAAAGGCAGCGACCACAAGCTGGGCGAGGCCCGCCTGGCCGAGCTGCTGCCGCAGATTCCCGGCTGGGAACTGGCCGAGGGCGGCCAGGCGCTGCTGCGCACCTTCCGCTTCAAGGACTACTACGCCACCATGGCCTTTGTGAATGCACTGGCCTGGATCGCCCACCACGAGGATCACCACCCGGACCTGGGCGTGCACTACGACCGCGCCGTGGTGCGCTATTCGACCCACGACGTCGGCGGCCTGAGCGAGAACGACTTCATCTGCGCGGCCAAGACATCGGCCCTCACGGAGCAACTGCCATGAATGTGCGAGTGCTGAGCCTGTCCCTGATCGCTGTGACCGGCCTCGCCGGCTGTGGCGCCTCCGAGCCGTCGCCGCCCGTGCCGCCGCCGACCGAGGTGGCTGCGGTGAAGACGCCGCCACCGCAGTACCCGCTCGAGCTGGCCTGTACCGGTACAGGCGGCACCAGCACCTTCAAGGTGACCATCGGCACCGACGGCAAGCCCAGCGAAGTGACCCTGCTGAGCGGCGCGGGCAACCCGCAGCTGGATGAGCTGGCCAGGAATGCCGTGCAGGGCTGGCAGTTCAAGGCGGCCACCCGCAATGGCCAGGCCGTGCCCGCCACCATCCAGGTGCCGGTCAGCTTCAACCCGCCGCAGCCGAAGCCGGACCAGTGTTTCGCGGTGGAAGAGCGCCTGCGCCGCGGCGGCTGACCGCACACCATGACGAGGCCAGCCGACGCCCGCCTCGCCCTTGCCGCCCCGGCAGTGCCCGGGGCGGTTGTCTGTTGACCAGGACCGCGTCGGTACATGCTGCAGATCCCCCCCGAAAACATCTGGATCGCGCTGGCGGTCACCCTCGCGGCCGGCCTGGCGACCGCCATCGGCAGCCTGCTGGTGCTGTTCTCGCGCCGCCCCAATCCGCGCCTGCTGGCGTTCGGCCTGGCCTTCGCCGGCGGCGCGATGGTCTACGTGTCGCTGTCGGAGATCCTCAACAAGTCCATCGCGTCGTTCGCCCTGGCCTATGGCGAGCGCACCGGCTTCACCTACGGCACGCTGGCGTTCCTGGCCGGTGTGATCGTGATCGTGCTGATCGATCACTTCATTCCCAATCCGCACGACAGCCTGGACAAGCAGGACCCTGCGTTCCGCGAGAACAGCCGCGAGTACCTGAAGCGGGTCGCGCTGCTGACCTCGGTGGCGATCACCGCACACAATTTCCCGGAAGGGCTGGCGACCTTCTTCGCTACGCTGGAAAGCCCGTCGGTGGGCATGCCGCTGGCCTTCGCCATCGCCATCCACAACATTCCCGAGGGCATCGCAATCGCGGTCCCGGTGTACTTCGCCACCCAGAACAAGTTCTATGCGTTCGGCGCCAGCCTGCTGTCAGGCCTGGCCGAGCCGGTGGGGGCCATGCTGGGCTACTGGCTGCTGTCCGGATCGCTGTCGCACGCCACGTTCGGCTGGGTGTTCGGCCTGATCGCCGGCGTGATGGTGTTCCTGGCCCTGGATGAACTGCTGCCGGCGGCCAAGCGCTACGCCAAGGGTCACGAAACGGTGTACGGCCTGGTTGCAGGCATGGGAACGCTGGCGGTCAGCCTGGTGCTGTTCAAGTGGTGAGCGGGTTGCGACCAACGGGCTGAGCCCCCTCGCGGCTGGCGGAGCGAGATCCCGGGGTTGGACCAGGCTCTGACAGGCTATAGGCGCGCGCCAGCCGCGCGATGAAAGAATGAAAAAGCGAAGCCCGCGCTGCGCGCGTCAGTCGAGCGTGGCTCGACTGTACAAGGGCTGCGTGCGGGTATGGGTCTACGCTGCGGCTGTCAGGTCCGCCTTGTAGCGAGCCGAGGAGCGCAGGGCACCGGCGCGCAGCGCCGGCGCGGATGGCGGCGTGTTTCTTTGGCTACTTTCTTTGCACGAGCAAAGAAAGTGACAAGCCCACTCATCGCAGGGAAGCGACGGTGCCGACCAAGCGCCCGGCGCCGCCGAACCGCCGTCAGCGCAGGCGGTCCAGCGCCTCGACCAACTCATCCGCCAGCGGAGCGTTCAGCACGTAGGGGGTCTTGCCGTCGTCCAGCGCGAACTCCAGCGAGGCCGCGTGCAGGAACAACCGCTTCAGGCCGATCTGCTCACGAAGCCGCTTGTTCACCGCAGGATCGCCGTACTTGTCGTCACCGGCCACCGCATGCCCCAGATGCTGGGCGTGCACCCGGATCTGATGGGTCCGGCCGGTCTCGATGCGCACCTCGCAATAGGAATGGCCCCCACGCCGCTCCAGCACGCGGAAATGACTGATCGATTCCTTGCCGATCGCATTGACCTGGACATGTCGCTCACCGCCCTGGCGCAGGCCCACGTGCAGCGGCGCGTCCACCGTCATCACCCCGTCGGGCATGCGTCCGGTCAGCAGGGCCAGGTAACGCTTGCGGATGCCGGCGCCATGGTCTTCACGCAGCAGCGCCTGCAGCTCGCTCAGCGCCGAGCGCTTCTTGGCCACCACCAGCAGGCCCGACGTATCGCGGTCGAGACGGTGGACCAGTTCCAGCGTCTGGCCCGGGCGCAGGGCGCGCAGGGTCTCGATGGCGCCGAAGCTGATCCCGCTGCCGCCATGACTGGCCACGCCCGAGGGTTTGTTCAGCGCCAGCAGCCGTGGGTCCTCGAAGACGATGGCCTGTTCCAGACGGCGCATGAACGACTCGGGAGGACCAGCCTTGTCTCCCTCCTCGGTGAGACGGACCGGCGGCACCCGCACCTCGTCGCCCGCCTCCAGCTTGCGCTCGGCCTTGGCGCGGCCGCCATTGACCCGCACCTGCCCGCTGCGCACCAGCTTGTAGACCAGGCTGCGCGGGGCCCCTTTCAGCTGGCCGAGCAGGAAATTATCCAGGCGCTGGCCGGCGCGGTCGGCGGGAACGGTGATCATGCGCACGGATGGCTTGTCGCCAGCTGGCTTGGTGGGGTCTTGGGCGGTCATCAGGCTGTTTATTCTGTTACACTCGGGGGGCGAGATAAGGGATTGATTTCGTTGGAAGTTACTCAGGGCCAGAAGCCCAGCTTCCGACGAATCCGGCACAGTGCGCGACCACCGCCCGCGGGGCGGCCATGTTAGCGGCTCACCGGCCTTCCCGGCCATCGCCGGATGCCTGACACGCAACCGTGCTGAACATGTCCCGCGTGGCGCTCCAGCCTGGCTGACAGCTGCCTGCGGCCCTGCAACACCCCAAAAACCATATGAGTGAAGCGCTCCCGCGGCCTGCCGTGGTGTCGTAGCGCTGGAAACCCAAGCCCCCCTCCCCGCGCTTGCGCGAATGGGGGGCGAGCCGTATCCAGAGGCGAAACCCCATGGCGTTCCGCGCGGTAGCCGCTTGCGAGGAACGCAACAATGAAGCGAATGCTGATCAACGCCACGCAGGCTGAAGAGCTGCGTGTTGCCATCGTGGATGGCCAGTCGTTGTATGACATCGACATCGAGCAGCCGTCGAAGGAACAGAAGAAGTCCAACATCTACAAGGGCCGGATCTTCCGCATCGAGCCCTCGCTGGAAGCCGCCTTCGTCGAATATGGCGGTGGCCGCCATGGCTTCCTGCCGCTGAAGGAAATCTCCCGCGACTACTTCCAGGCCGGTGTCGACCACAACAAGGCCGGCATCCGCGAGCTGCTCAAGGAAGGCCAGGAAGTGGTGGTCCAGGTCGACAAGGAAGAGCGTGGCAACAAGGGCGCCGCCCTGACCACGTTCATCTCCCTGGCCGGCCGCTACATGGTGCTGATGCCGAACTCGCCAAGTGCCGGCGGCGTCTCCCGCCGCATCGAGGGCGAAGACCGGGCTGCCCTGAAGGACGCACTGGACAAGCTGAACATTCCCGACGACATGGGCGTGATCATCCGTACCGCCGGCGTCGGCCGCGATGCGGAAGAGCTGCAGTGGGATCTGGACTACCTGCTCAGCGTCTGGCGGGCGATCGCCGAGGCGGCGCTGAGCAAGCCGGCCCCGTTCCTGATCTACCAGGAATCGCGCCTGATCGTGCGCGCCCTGCGTGACTACCTGCGCGCCGACATCGGCGAGATCCTGGTGGACACCGAGGAGATGTACGAGCACGCCAAGGAGTTCATGCAGCAGGTGATGCCGCAGACCCTGCGCAAGCTCAAGCATTACAAGGACGACATCCCGCTGTTCAACCGCTTCCAGATCGAATCGCAGATCGAAGGCGCCTACGAGCGCAACGTGCGCCTGCCGTCGGGCGGCTCGATCGTGGTCGACCAGACCGAAGCACTGACCGCCGTCGACGTGAACTCCTCGCGCGCGACCAAGGGCAGCGACATCGAGGACACCGCCTTCCAGACCAATCTGGAAGCGGCCGAGGAAGTGGCCCGCCAGCTGCGCCTGCGCGATCTGGGCGGCCTGGTGGTGATCGACTTCATCGACATGTCCTCCAACAAGCATCAGCGCGAGGTCGAGAACCGCCTGGCCAACGCGCTGAAGTACGACCGCGCACGCGTTCAGGTCGGCCGCATCTCGCGCTTCGGCCTGCTGGAAATGAGCCGCCAGCGCCTGCGCCCGAGCCTGGGCGAATCGAGCCAGATCGTCTGCCCGCGCTGTGATGGCCACGGCCGCATGCGCAGCGTCGAGTCGCTGTCGCTGTCGATCATCCGCGTGGCCGAAGAGCACGCGATGAAGGAGAACACCGGGCAGGTGCTGGTGCAGGCGCCGGTGGAGATCGCCAATTACCTGCTGAACGAGAAGCGCAGCGCGCTGCGCGAAATCGAACAGCGCCATGAAGCGCCGATCGTGATCGTCGCCGACGAGCAGCTGCACACCCCGCACTACACGGTCACCCGCCTGCGTGAGAACGAACTGGGCGAGGAAAGCAGCCGTCCGAGCTACCAGCGTGGCACTCCGCGCAAGCTGCCTGTGCACGCCCTCACCAAGGGCCAGCTGAACATCCCGCCGCCGGTGGTGACCCAGGTCAAGCACACCTCCCCCGCCCCGGTGCGTGAGGAAGTGGAGCCGGCTGCCGCGGCACCCGCGCCGGTGGTGGCTGCGCCCGCCGCCCCGTCGACCGGCGGTGGCGTGATCGGTTGGATCAAGCGCGTGTTCGGTGGTGAGCCGGCACCCGCCCCGGCGCCGCCGGCCGCCCGCCAGCCGCAGCAGGACGGTGGCCGCAGGGAGCGCAACAAGGATCGCAACAAGGACCGCAAGGACCGTCGCGACGACAATCGCGGCAACGGCAATGCGCAGCAGCAGAAGGAGGGCGGCAACCGCAAGGATCGCGGCGAACAGCGCAAGGACGGCCGTCAGGGTGGCAATGGCAACACGAACGGCAACGGCCAGCCGCAGGGCAAGCAGAAGGACGGCCAGCAGCCGCAGCAGCAGAACAAGCCGCGCAACGAGCAGCAGGGCCAGAACCCGCAGCAGCAGCCGAAACTCAAGCAGCCGAAGCAGCCGCGTCCGCAGCAGGACGGCGACAAGCCGGCCGAGAAGCCGCAGCGTGGTGCCGCAGAAGCCCAGACCGACACGGCGACGGCATCCGCTGCGGTGGCGGCCAGTGCCGTCACCGCTGCTGCGGTGACCGCGCGGGAAGCTACGGCGCCGGTCGCGCCGGTGGTCGCACAGCCGCCGGTCGAAACCGCGGCGCCGGCCGAAGTCGCGCCTGTCACCGCCGTTGAAGGTGACGCCACTGCCGTGACGGGCGAAGAGGCACCTGCCGACACCACGGGCGAGCAGGCCGGCGAAGGCGCGACCCGCCGTCGTCGTGGTCGTCGTGGTGGCCGCCGCCGCCGCCGTGGTGGCGCCGAGAATGCGGCCGGCACCGATCCGCTGGGCGAAGACCAGGATGACGGTGACGAAGGCGATGACGCCGACAGCACCGACAGGGCCGAGCCGCGTGTCGACCACGCTGCCGGGTCAGCACCGGTTGCAGTCACGCAGCCCGCCCGCTCGCAGCCGGAGTTCGACTTCGATGACGACGCCGAGCCGTCCATCGTCGAAGGCGAGAAGCCGGCCCGCGTTGCGGCCGCTGTCGCCGCCGCACCGGCCGCCGTGGTCAGCAGCGCCGTGGTTGAAGCCGCGCCGGTGACCGCCGCGCCTCCGGCACCGGTCGAGACCGCTGCCAAGGCAGAACCGGCGCCCTCGCCGGTGCAGACCAGCATGCTCGACGCCATCGACGCCGCGACACCCGCACAGCCCGTGGCGGCGGCAACCCCGTCGGCGGACGCCGCACCGGTGATCGAAGCAACGCCGGTAGTGGCCGAAGCGGCCCCTGTGGTGGACGTGAAGCCGGTCGTGGTCGAGCCTGCACCCGTCGTGGAATCGAAGCCGGCGGCTGTTGAAGCAGCGCCCGTGCCTGAAACCGCACCGGTGGCTGTTGAGGCGGCCCCGGTGGTTGAAGTGAAGCCGGTCGTCGAGCCTGTCGTGGTTGCCGAAGCCCCGGTCGCACCGGTGGCCGTGGAAGCCCCGCCGGTGGACGCCCCTGCGCCGGTCGCCGATGCCGTCGTGACGCCGACCCTCGACCCGGTCGCGGATGGCCATGCCGATGCTGCCGCCCAGGCGGCCGAAGCCAAGGCTGACGAAGAGGACGACGAGGCCGCCAAGCGCACGCCGCCGGCCAACTGACCGCTCGTTGATCGGGTGACAGCAGAACGGCGGGGATCGATGATCCCCGCCGTTTCTGTTTGTGCATCGGGCTGTATCGTGCCGACCGGGGATAGGCCGCTGGGTCGTTCTTCAGGGTTTCGGCGCGAACTGCAATCGCGTCCAGACGCCGTAATGATCCGAAGCCCAGCGCCCGCTGTCATCCGGCTGGTCGAACAGAAGCCTGGCCTCCCGTGCAACCAGCTGATCCTGCTGGAAGAAGATGTGATCGATCCGCGAGGGCGCCTGGTAGTAATGCCGGTTGAGGGTGCTGACAGCCGCCAGGTCGGTGTTCACATGCACGCTGCCATAGCTGTCGCCATAGTGGCTGCGCAGCTCGCTCAGGTCACCCGCATCGACCAGTGCGTTGAAGTCGCCTGCGATCACCACCGGCGCGCCATCCGACGTTGCGGCGATGAAGCGCAGCAGATCTTCCACCTGCGTCCGCCGGATGCGCTTGCCGCTTTCATCGCTGCGCTCATTGAGATGGGTTGCATAGAGGTTGACTGGCCGGCCCTCCACCTCGATGCGCAGGTGCGCCACGGTGCGGTAGTCGTCCAGCGGCAGCAGCAGGTGCTCGCCCTGGGCGAGGATCGGCTGTCGCGTCAACAGTGCGTTGCCGTAGCGCTTGGGCGCGCCGACCGGATCGGTGGACACGAACACGTATCGGTAGCCCAGCTGGCTGGCGAGCCATTGCGCCTGGTTGCGCACGTTGCGCCGCTGGATCACTTCCTGCAGCGCGATCGCATCAGGTTGCAGGCGCTTGAGTTCTGCCAGGATGGTACGACGCCGGCTGGGCCAGTCCTCGCGGTCGTGGTGCAGGTTGAAGGTGACCATGCCCATGCCAGGCGAGCGGGCGGCTGCGTCCCCATCGTCCGCCCGTGGCACGTCCGCCACCGCCGCGGCAGGCAGCGCCAGCGCGATCGCCATGCTTAGTGCGCACGCTGCCGCGCGCGCACGCCATGCCTTCCTACCCATGCTTACTGTCCCTTGCGCTCGGAGCGACGCACCGCCGCCGGCACTTCGATCTCGACGCGGGCCGGCAGTTCGTGCACATGCAGTTCGCGGTCGATCCATTCACCCGGCGCGCCATTGATGGTGGCGTCACCCGGTTCGCCCGCATAGGGCCACGGAAGCACGACGCCTCCAGCCGGTGGCACCAGGCCGGGCTGCACCTCCAGCACCAGCAGCTTGTCACTGCGCCGCAGCCGATAGTTCAACTGCCCCTGCGGCGTACGCAGGCCCTGCACCGCAATGCCGTCACCCTGCAGCCAGGCTGTTGGAACGCCGCCGGCCAGCACCAGTGACTCATCCATGTCGCGGCTATAGGCGAACATGTCCAGCGCCGAGCGCACGAAATCCGACGCGACCCATGCATGCGGCAGGTCGCCGACGAAGAACGGCTTGCGCGGTGTCCGCGAGACCACTTCCGCCCATTGGTTCCATGCCTGCGGGGCACGGTCCTTGAAGAAGAACTCGGTCGCCTGCCAGGCGCGGTCGCGCCAGCCCAGGCGCACGAAGGCGGCGACGTTGCGCCACTCATACGGCGTGTAGTCCTTCCATTCGCGCTTGCCATCGCGACGCGCGACGAATTCCTTCCAGTAACGCTCGAAGGTTGCTTCCAGGGCCTGCTGCGGCAGCCGGCCCTGCTCGCCCCCGGGCGCCAGTGCGATGGTCGTCGATGTCGCGTCGAAATCGCCCAGCTCCGCCGAGCCCGGCAGGTAATCGATGTTGTGCTGCTGCATGGCCGACAGCAGCGATGCCTGCAGGTCGTCGCGGAACTGGTCGCGTGACTCGGCGATATGCATCGCCTCCACCTTTCCCAGTTGCGTCGCCAGCAGCGCAGCGTCCTTGTAGCCACGCAGCGCCCAGAAGTTGTCCCAGTACGAATGCATCGGCTTGGCCGAGTAACCTTCGTGGCTGATCGAGGCCGGCATCATCCCGTAGAAGGCCGGGTTGCGTGCACGGTTCTCCTCGGTGCGCTCGCTGGCACGCAGCTGCTCCATGTACTGGTAGGCCCCCTGCACATGCGGCCACATCAGTTCCATGAACGTGCTGTCGCCGGTGTAGCGGCCATACTCGGCGATGTTGTAGATCAACTCACCATGGCTGTCGTTCTCCGGCACCGGGTCGCTGCCACGTGCGTCGACGCAGCACGGCACCTTGCCATTCTCGAACTGGAACGGCGCATACCAGTTGAGGTAGTCACGCACCGCGTCGCTGCGGCCCATGCGCAGCAACCCCTCGGAGATCATCGCGCCGTCGCGGATCCAGCTGCGCGCATACGAGCGCGTGCCCGGCTGCAGGCTTGGCCCGACGCGCGAGATCAGCATGTGCGCTACCGCGGTGCGCAGCGTGTCGACCATCGGCTGGCCCGCCTTCGGAACCTGCAGCGACACCACGCCGAGCTTGGCACGCCACATGTCGGCAACCTGCTGCTGCGCCTTTGCCACGTCCACGGCCTGCGGCGCCCAGCCACCGGTCTGCGGCAGTATCACCGCCACTTCGCGGCTTTGCCCGGGTTCCAGGGTGATCGTGTACAGCAGCGCGCCCGACGCCATGCCGGTGCTGTCCTTCACCGTGGTCGTCGCCGGCAGCTTGCCCGAGGCGAGGTGCATGGCATCGAGCTTGCCATCGAAAGAGGTGGCAAAACGCGCATCAGGTACCTGCAGCGGGTAGATGCGTGGCTCGCCATTGATGCGGACCAGCTGCTCGCCGACGTCGAGGCTGTCGATGCGGCTGAAGCCACCGGTGGTGTTGAGGAACTGGGTTGGCGGATTGACCTGCCAGGGGCGGATGGCCAACGCCAGCGTGTACTCGTGGGCCACCTTGTCCGGATTGCTCAGGCGGTAGCGACCGATCAGCTGCGCACGCTCGGGCGTGCCCTGCACGAATCCGGTGACCGCCAGCCCCACCTTCTCATGCACCCAGTCGACATTGGCGATGGGCAGGTAGCGATCCTGCAGCGACTGGGTGATGGCCACATCGCTCCAAGCGATCAGCTTGCCATCCAGGCGGACGAACGGCTCGATGCTGAAGCTGCCCTTGGCAGGCTCCAGCGCACCGTCTTCGCTGATCAGCGCCTGTTGCTGGCCGCCATCCAGACCCAGCAGGGTCCAGTACGGCTGTTCGCCCACGAACGCGCGCGGTACCGCACCGCGTGGGAGGTCAGCCGCAACCGACGACAGGAATGCATTGGGCGTGGATGCGAAGTCCAGCGGCTTGAGCGTGATGTCACGGATGCCATAGCGCCAGTTCGGACCTGCCTGCAGGTCGAAGCGCACATAGCGTGCATCGGTATCCGGCAGCGCCAGCCAGTCACGGCCACCCCCACCGGCGGTCACTTCGCGTGCCGTGCGCCAGTCGCGTCCGTCCACGGACGTGCGCACGGTGTAGCGGGTCGCCTGCAGGTCCGGCAGCCAGTCGATCACCGCGCCGCCGATCTCGCGGCTCTTGTGCAGGTCCAGGCTGATGGTCTGCTGCTTCACCCCACCGCTGATCCAGAAGGTATCGCTCTTGCCGTCCACCATCCGGTCCTGCAGCGCCGTGGCGGTGTCGGCAATCACCTCCGGCCGCAGCGGCGATTCGTCCCGTGCGGGCAGGCCCTGCAGGGTCAGTCTGTCGAAGCACACCGTGCCGCGTCCGCCGACCTTGCTGTAGATCGTGAACTCGACCGCGGCGCTGCGCGCCATTTCCTTCTCCGGCGACGGCCCCCACGCCTTGTCGATCTGCCGACGCCGGTACTCGACCGGCGTCCACGACCTGGGAAAACTGTAACCGGGGCGGTTGACCCACCACACGTTGTCACCGCTGGCGTCGATCAGCTTGAACTGAAGATCATTGGCCGGTGAATCACCGCGCAGCTGGAAGCCGAAGCGGTAGTTGACCGGATACTCAACCGCCAGCGCGCGACGGATGCCGACGTAGCCCGATACGTTGTGGAAGTCGTAATCCAGGCACAGCGCGCGGCCGCCACCCGCGCCGCTGACCGGGCGCAGCGAGCCGCTGACCTGGTCGGACAGCACCAGCTTCCAGGCACTGACATCGTCGAAGTCGTCCAGCACCTTCGGCGCCGGCAGCGCCGGAGGGGCGGCGATCGCCAGGGAGGTCCACAACAGGCCCAGTCCAACGGCGATCGCACCCTTCATCCCTTCACGCTCCCCAGCAACAATCCTTGGATGTAGTACCGCTGCAGCACCAGGAACAGTGCCAGCACCGGAACCACGGTAACCACCGCGCCGGCCATCATCATTTCCACGTCCATGATGTGTTCGCGCGAGAGGGTGGCCAGGGCCACCGGCAAAGTGTAGTGCTCCTGATCGGTCAACACGATCAGCGGCCACATGAAATCGTTCCATGCGCCCATGAAGGTGAAGATCGCCAGGGTCACCAGCACCGGCTTGAGCATCGGCAGCACGATCTGGAAGAAGATGCGCAGCTCCCCTGCCCCGTCGATGCGCGCGGCCTCCAGCAGTTCGTCCGGGATCGAGCGCGCGTACTGCCGCACCAGGAAGATGCCGAACACGCTCGCCAGCGCCGGCACGATCACGCCACCGAAGCTGTTGACCAGCCCCAGCTGCTTCATCAGCAGGAACAGCGGCAGCATCGCCACCTGGGCGGGAATGACCAGCGCCGCCATCAACACCTGGAACAGGCGCTCACGGCCAACGAAATTCAGCTTGGCGAACGCATAGCCGGCCATCGTATTGAGCAGCAGCGAGCCCAGCGTGATCGCCAGCGACACCAGCAGGCTGTTGGCGAAATTGCCGCCCATGCCGGTACGCGCGAACAGCTCGTGGTAGTTGTGGGTGGTCACCTGCGAGGGCAACAGCGGAGGCGGGAAATGGCTGGCCTCGCCCTGCGGCATGAACGAGACCGAGACCATCCACAGCAGCGGCGCCAGGCTGACCAGGGCCAGCACCAGCAACGCGCCGTTGATCCACCACGGATGCCAGCGCGACTGGCCGATTTCACGACTCATACCAACTGCCTCCTGCGGCCAAAGCGCAGCATCACGGTGGTCACCGCCAGGATGATCAGGAACAGCAGGAATGCCACCGCGGAGGCGCGTCCCAGGTTCCACCACTTGAAGCCTTCCTCGAACATGAAATACAGCACGCTGACCGTGCTCTGCAGCGGGTCGCCACGCGTCATCACGTAAGGCTCGGCGAACAGCTGGAAGTAGCCGGAGACGGTGATCACTCCGACCACGAGCAGCACCGGGCCGAGCATGGGCAGGGTGATGTGCAGGAACTGCTTCCAGCGCGAGGCACCGTCGATCCGCGCCGCTTCGTACAGATCATGCGGGATCGCCTGCAGGCCGGCCAGGAAGATCACCATGTTGTAGCCGAAGTTCTTCCACACCGCGAACAGCATGATGGTGGGCATCGCCCAGTTCGGGTCACCCAGCCAGTCGATCGGGCTGATGCCCAGATGGCCCAGGCCGTAGTTGACCAGGCCGTAGCTGGTATGGAACAGGTAGCGCCAGATCACCGCCACCGCCACCAGCGTGGTCACCACCGGCGCGAACAGCGCGGTGCGGAACAGCGCCTTGAAACGCGCGGCAGGCGCGTTCAGCAGCATCGCCGCGCCCAGTGACACACCGATCGACAGCGGCACACCGATCAGCACGAAGTAGCTGGTGTTCCACAGCGACTTCCAGAACATCGGCGTCTGCAGCAGGTCGATGTAGTTGCCGAGGCCGACGAAACGCAGGTTGCTGCTGTCGGCCAATGCGTACAGGTCGAAGTCGGTGACGCTGAGCGCCAGCGCCGAGGCGACCGGCAGGCCGAAGAACACCCCCAGCACGATCAGCGATGGGCCTGCGAAGATCCATCCGGCCAGCGAAGTTCGTTTCATTGCGCGCTCCCGTCGGCCAGGGTGCTGCTTGAACGCGTCGGCGAAGGCGCGCGCTCCTGCAGGCGTTGTTGTTCATGCATCCAGCGACGCTTGGCCAGCACCTTGTCCACGCGCTGGTCCAGCTCGGCCACGGCGTCGTCCTGAGGCATCCCGCCGCGCACCACCTTTTCGGTGACGATGCGCATTTCCTGCACGATGCGCTCCCACTCAAGCACCTTCGGCGTCGGCCTGACCCGCTCCAGCTGGTCGCGGAACGCCGCCGCCAGCGGATCACCGGCCAGGGACGGTGCATCCCAGGCACTGCGACGCGGCGGCAGATCACCGATGATCGAATGGAAACGGGCCTGGATTTCCGGGCGCGACAGGAACTCGATCAGCTTCCAGGAGGCTTGCTTCTGCTGCGATTTGCGGAAGATCACCAGGCTGGTACCGCCGGCGATGCCCGCACCGGGGCCATCCGGGCCCGGCAACGCCGCGGTGCCCCACTGCCCTTCCAGCGCCTTCGGCTGCAGCTTCTTGAACTCGCGGATGTTCCAGGGGCCGGAGATGTAGAACACGTTGAAGCCGCGGAAGAATTCATCCCAGACATTGGAGATCTGCGTCTCGGACATCTTCGGCGCCCAGCCCTGCTCGAACATGTTGGCGTAGAAAGCCAGCGTGCGGCGGAAGCCCGGGCTTGAGAAGTTGCCACGGGTATCGTCGTCGCGCAGCAGCGGATCGGGTTGCTGCAGCGCCAGCGACAGCTGCTGCTCGAACTCGTTGATCGGCATCAGCACGGCATAGCGGTTCGGGCCCTGCATGCGCTTGATCGCCGCCATCTGTTCGTTCCACTCCTGCCAGGTCCGCGGCGGGTGGTCGTAACCGGCCTTGGCCAGCAGGTCCTTGCGGTAATAGATCAGGCGGGTATCGACGTACCACGGCACGCCCACCAGCTCGCCATGGATCACGTTGGTGTCCCAGATGCCCTGGAAGTAATCCTTCGGGTCGACCACCGCCGAGCGCTGCACGAACGGTTGCAGCGGCGTCAGCGCATCGAGCTCGGCGAATTCGGGAACCCAGGTGTTGCCCAGCTGGCAGACATCGGGCAGGCCATCGGCGGCGAACGCGGTGAGCAGCTTCTCGTGCGCCGCGGTCCATGGGATGTTCTGCACATCCACCTTGATGCCGGGATTCTCGGCCTCGAATTCGTGGATCAGCTCGCTGACCACTTCCGCTTCGCGCCCCATCGCCCAGAAGCGCACGGTGGTGGTGCCCGGTTCGGTACGGGCGCAGCCCGCCACGACCAGCGCGGCCAGGGCTGGCAGCGCCCAGCGGCGCATGCGATGGAGCCAGTTCTGCACAGCGTTACTTTCCCTGGCCTGTGGTGCGGTTGGCATTGTTCTTCTGTTCCTGTGCGGCGGCCGCGCGTGACTCGGCGATGCCGACCGCGCGCGCCGATGCAGCCTTCTCGTCCTTCTGCAGTTCCAGCGGCTGGAACGAGCCCTCGGGGGCCAGCCAGCCGCCGCTGAATCCGGCGCGCTCCAGCCCCTTGCGGATGTAGGGGTTCTTCTTCATGACTTCCCACACGAAGTCGTTGCGGTAATTGGCGATCATGGTCAGGATCGGGCCCTGGTCGATGGCGATGTAGTCGCTGGCGACCCAGCCACGATCCGGCACCAGGCGCCCGGTCTTGATCGGAATGTCGTAGCTGAAGCTGGGATTGAACGAATCCAGGAAGCCGTAGCTGGAATAGATGTAATCGCCGAAGCGCTTGTGCATCTCCAGCGTGGCCGGAATGACCTGCTCCGGGGCGAACACGATCGAGGCCACCGCCGCGGTCGGCGCGATGGTGCCGTCGTCGAAGTTCTCGCGCAGGCCGGCGCCGCGCGAGGAGTAGTGGCGGAACTGGCGCTGCTCGCCGCGATATTCCTGGGTGGTGTTCTGCGGACCATCGCTGGCGGTCAGTCCCCACACGTTCTCACCGTACTCCTTCCACTGCATCGGGTTGGCGATGGCGTACTCGCGCTGGGCCAACGCGGCCGAGCGGCTGTTGAGGAAGTAGGTGCTGCCGCGCTCGCGCATGTAGGCATCCTGGATATCGCGGAAATCGATCCAGACATGGCTGTACTGGTGGCCGAACAGTGGCCCGAAGGACAGGTATTCCTGGCCCTGGTAGACGCCCCAGTCGTTGTCGTAGGTCCGGGTCCACACCGTCCATGCGTCGGGGCTGACCGGATGCGTGGGCGAGCCGAGGGCAAGGATGTACACCATCATCGCCTCGTTGTAGCCCATCCAGTCGTGGTCGATGAAGCCGCTTTCGGGGAACCAGCCCATCGAGATCAGCGGCGCGCGCTGCTGCAGCCACGGCCAGTCGATCTTCCTGTACAGGGTATCGGCAATCTGCCGGATCTCCTTCTCGCGCGGATCATCGCCGTCGTAATAGGACTGCGCGAACAGCACGCCCATCATCAGCAGCGCGGTATCCACCGACGACAGTTCGACCCAGCTGTCGTAGCGGCGGCCTTCCTGCATGTCCAGGAAGTGATAGTAGAAACCCTTGTAGCCGGCTTTGCCGGTGCGCTGCGGGCCCATCGGCACGTCACGGAAGAATTTCAGCGTCGTCAGCGTGCGGTCGATCGCCTGGTTGCGGCTGACCCAGCCATTCTCGATGCCGATCGGATAGGCGGTGAGCGCGAAGCCGACCGAGGCGATGCTGGCGAACGGCCGCGACGGATAGCGGTCCGGTGTCAGGCCATTCACTTCATTGGTGGTGTCCCAGAAGAACTGGAAGGTGCGGCGTTCAATGTCATCGAACAGCGGCGGCAGTTCCGGCTTCATCGGCCGCGGCGGTGCGTCGGCCTCGATCAGGATCACCGGCGGCCGGGGTTTGGCGGGCTCCTGCTGGGCCGGCTTGCAGGCGGCGATGGCCAGGGTCATCGCTGCGGCGGACAACAGGTGGCGTGCCTGCATGGCGCGGTTCCTCCGGTGGACTGATCGATGGGAAAGCATAACGTCCAATGATCTGAAATCGTTTACAAACCACACATTTAAAAAAGCCACGGGAACGTGGCCTGACAGCGCGATCATCGCAGTTGCCGATGCCGCCGGCGAACCGGCGGCATCGACTCCTGCAGCAGGCGTACCCGCTTAGAAGCGGAAGCCCACTTCCGCCTTGATCTGGCGGGGCGTACCGATGATGTCACCGGTCTCGTTGTAGCTGGCCTGCAGCTTGCCGTTGGTCTTGACGTAGTTGTAGGTGGAGAAGTTGTCGAAATCGAACACGTTGATGATGTCCAGACGAGCGTACAGCTCGGTATCACCCGGCATCTTGAACGTCTTCGTCGCCTGCAGGTCGACCGAGCGGTAGCCGAAGATCTTGCCACCCACCAGGAACTTGCCGTTGGCGTTGGGCACGGCCGCCTGCGGGGTCGGCAGGGTGTAGCCGCTGGCCTGCGGCACGGGGTACCAGTCGTTGACGGCCGTCGGCGTTGCCAGGGTGATCTTGCCGCCGAAGGTGATGCCCCAGAAGCCCGCGTACGAACCGGTCACCACCAGGCGGTGACGGGGAGCGCCGTTGGAACGGATGGTCGGGTAATCGCCGATCAGGCCACGGTCGAAGGCGTACTTCTCGTTGATGTCGCGGTTGTGGCGGGCGGTGGTCCAGGTGTAGGCGATCGAGGTGCCCCAGCCGCTTTCCTTGGTGAACGGCTTCTGCGCCGACAGCAGCACCTGCGTGGCACGGGTCTTGATGCCCTGCTGGCCGATGATCAGGCTGCCGAAGCCCGGCACGTTGCAGCTCCAGGCCTGGCTCAGGCCCGGCTCGGTACCGCCGCACAGGCGCGGATCATCGAAGAACTGGCCGGTCGGGTAACGGTTGCCCAGGGTGAAGGCGAAACCGTCGTAGCTCAGGGTGCGGGCGATGGTGGCATCGGTCAGCCAGTCACCGATCTGGTTGCTCATGCCCAGGCTGAACTGATCCGAGTACGGTGCCTTCAGCTTGTTGTTCAGCAGGTCGACCTCCAGGCCGGCGTTGCTGGTCGATCCCACCAGCGCCTGCAGGTTGCCGATGCCGTTGAGCAGGTTCGGATTCCAGTCGTAGCAGGCGGCCTGACCGTTGATGCAGGTCCCGGTGGCCGGGTTGCGGAAGTAGATGGTCGGCTGCGGCAGGGCCAGCTTGGTGGTCTCCAGCTGCAGGTTGTCGAACAGGTCGCGGTCGTAGGAACGGCCGGCACCACCGTGGATCACATGCTGCTCGTCGGCGTTGATGTCATACGAGAAGCCCAGGCGCGGCTGCCAGGCATCCTTGAATGCCTTGCGGTTGTGACCGTTGCTGATGTAGTCGCTGATGTCCAGGCCGCCCAGCGCCAGCGAATCGGCGTAGGTCTGGCCGGCGGGTGCGCGCGGATCCTGCGAATAGATGGCATCGACCACCTGCTGCGGGGTCACGAAGTCCAGGTAGGACGGGGTCTTCTCGTAGTCCCAGCGCAGGCCGATGTTCAGCTGCAGGTGGTCATTGACCTGCCAGTCGTCCTGGATGAACACGCCGTACTGCTTGGACTTGGAGCGTACTTCGCCGGACACGCCCGACACGCCGGTCACCGGCTTGACGAACTGCGCCTTGTACGGAATGGAATCCGGGAAGTCCGGATCACCCAGGGTGTAGGTGAAGGTCGGGTTGATCTGCGCCGCATCGGAAGCGTACAGGTCGATCTGCTTGTACTTCACGCCCATCTTGATGGTGTGGTCGCCCGCCCACTGAATGCCATCCAGGGTCAGGTTGTCTTCGATCGACCAGCCCTTCTGGCCCTTCACCTGCGAGTCCAGTGCCGAGGCGCCACCGATCTTCACGATCGTGCGGTCTTCAGGACCGTCCGGCGCGGTGTAGGTGATGCCGTTGGCCAGGGTCAGCGGGGTCGGGTTGTTGAACGAATCTTCGTGGGTGACCATCAATTCGTTGTAGTAGCGCTCGCCGCTGTGGTTCCAGCGCAGCGCGTAACGACGGTCGGTATTGACCACTTCACGGCCGGCTTCCGGCGAGGTCTGGCCACTGAACTGCGACTGCGTTTCGTCGCGGTCCTGGAAGGTCAGCTCGATGCGATCGTTGTCGGTCGGCTCGAAGTCGATCTTGCCGAAGATCAGGTCCTGCTGGAACGGCTGGCTGGCCGGGCCGAGACCGGCGGCGCCGGCGGGCGGCAGCAGACCGGCGGCACCGGTGACCGCACCGTCCGGTGCGATGGTGACCGGCAGGTCGAAGCGCTTGGCTTCGTAGGTCACGAAGAAGTGGGCCTTGTCCTGGATGATCGGGCCGCCCAGCGCGAAGCCGTATTCCTTCTCGGCCGACACCTGCTTGTCCTTGCCGCCCTGGCGTTCGGCCGGGGTCTTGGCGCGCATGTCCTCGTCGGTGTAGCGATAGAACGCCTCACCCTTGAATTCGTTGGTGCCGGACTTGGTCGCGGCGGTCACCGCAGCGCTCGAGACCTGGCCGTACTCGGCCTTGTAGTTGCCGCTGATGACCTTGTATTCGCCAATGGCCAGCTGCGGGAAGGGGTTGCCGGCGCTGCCGGACTGGCCGGCCACACCGCCGCCCTTGACGTAGCTCTTCTGGCCCACGCCATCGATGTACACGTTGGTGCCATCGGCATTGGTGGCGCCGCCGCGCAGCGAGGTGTTGCCCTTCGCATCACGGGTGAAGATCAGGCCCGGCACCGCGTCGGCGAACTCCAGGAAGTTGCGCGACACCTGCGGAGTGGTCTGGATCTGCTGCAGGCTGACGGTCTTGCCGACTTCGGACGTGCGCACTTCCTGCAGCAGGGTCGGCGCGACGACGTTGACGGTGTCCAGGTTGGTGGCCGCGGTTGAACCCGGGGTACTGCTGGCAGCGCCAGCGAAGTTCAGGGTGGCGGTGGAGGCCACGGTCACGGTGACCTTCTGGGTCTGGCCGTTGGCCACCACGTCGTAGGTGCCCGGGTCCAGGCCCATCAGCGAGTAGCTGCCGTCGGCGCGGACGGTGCCGCGGCGCACGGTGCCGGTCGCAACGTTGGTGGCGGTGACTTCCGAACCGGCCTGTGCGCCGGCAACCTGGCCGCGCAGGCTGGCGTTGGCCGACTGCGCCAGGGCGTTCGGGGCGGCGGCCAGCATCAGGCAGCTGACCAGTGCGGTGCTCAGCAGCCGGCGCGCCGGCGTGCGGATAGTGGAATGCATCATCAACTCAATCTCCGGGTGGCGGCGACCGCGTGTGCGGTCCCCTGCGATCAATCAAAAAAGAAGGAACGCCTCCGGCTTCAACGGCCGGATGGCGGAGTGGTGGAATCGCGAACAACGAGACGGGGTACCAGGGTCTGCTTGTCCCCGGCCCCTTCCGTGGAGGTGCCGTCCATCAACTGCATCAGGCGCGTCATCGCCCGATCGCCGAGCTCGGCGATGCTGACCTGCATCGTGGTCAGCGACGGGTGAACGAAACGTGCCAGCGGAATGTCATCAAAACCCGCCAGGGCGACATCGGACGGAACATGGACGCCTGCCTGCGCGAAGGCGTACAGGCAGCCAAGTGCCATCATGTCGTTGGCGGCGAACACGGCATCGGGCAGCGTGCCGGCTGCCAACAACTCCTGACCGGCGCGATGGCCGGAAGCTTCGTCGAAATCACCGGGCAGCTCGATGCCTTCGGCGCTGCCGCCGGCAGCCGCCAGCGCGTCACGGAAGCCGCGCAGGCGCTCGCGCGCGTCGAAGTTGAGGTCCGGGCCAGAAATGAACGCGATGCGCCGGTGACCGGCATCGAGCAGATGACGGGTCATCGCCATTGCGCCCGCGTGGTCGTCGATGCTCAACACCGGATGATCCTGCCCAGGCAGGTAGGTGTTGATCAGTACGGTGGGCAGCGACTGCGGCAAGTTGTCGGTCAGGAAGCCGGGGCTCTCCGCATAGGGCGAGAGCACCAGCAGGCCATCGACACGCCCGCGCATGGCGCGCAGGGCAGCACCCTGCTGCTCCTGGTCGCCGTGGTAGCTGGACACCAGCAGATGCTGGCGGCGACTGCGGGCAACGCCGTCGATGCCGCGCATCAGCTCGGAGAAGAACTCGCCGTACAGGTCCGGCAGCACCACGCCGACCGTGTTGGTGCGGCGGCTGCTCAGGCTGCGGGCGGCGGCGTGCGGGGTGTAACGCAGCCGTGCGGCCACCTCCAGCACAAGCTGGCGGACCGGTTCGGCGACATTTTCATGCCCGTTGAGCGCGCGGGAAACCGTGGCCACGGAGACCCGGGCTTCACGTGCGACATCCTTGATTGTAATGGCTGCCTTGTTCACGAAGCCGCCCTCCACGGCTTGGACCTACCAGCATTGGCGCGGAATGTAAGCGTTTCCATCTGGGCTTGTAAACTGTCCGTTAGACGAATGTCCTGAAATGGACATGGAAATCTGTCCCTGACGGTCCACGCACGGACCGGCAATGACAGTGCGGGACAAGGGCTCAGCCCTGTTCTGACGGTGCCAGCGCGCGGATGGACAGCGCGTGGATGTCGGTCTCCATCATCGCGCCCAACGCCGCGTATACCGCGCGGTGGCGGGCCAGCGGGCCGAGGCCGGTAAAGCGCTCGCTGACCACATGCACGTTGAAATGGCCACGGCCATCGCGCGCGCCAGCGTGGCCGGCATGACGATGACTGTCGTCCTCGATCTCGAGCACGCTCGGGGCCAGCGCCTGCTGCAGCGCATCACGGATCCGCTCGATCCGGTCCGCGTTCACGGCAGCACCTGGCGGAAGGGCCGCACCTGCACCCTTACGTAGACACCTGCGGCCACATAGGGGTCCGCATTGGCCCAGGCCTGCGCCTCCGGCAGCGACCCGAAGCGGGCGATCACCACCGAACCACTGAACCCCGCCGGGCCTGGATCTTCGCTGTCGATCGCCGGACAAGGGCCGGCCAGCAGCAGTCTCCCTTCATCACGCAGCGCGTGCAGCCGCGCCAGGTGTTCCGGCCGGGCCTGCAGCCGTTGCGTCAGCACGTCCTGGCCGTCATAGCCTTCAATCACATACCACACCGGCATTTCCTCGCTCGCGTTGTCGGGTCCGCCGATTCTAGCCAAAGCCCCCTCGCCCTGGCCGCAGCTGGACACTGGCGCGGCAAAGGCTTACCCTAGAGTCCATTGCACGTGGCTGGATGCAGCAACCCGTCGGTTTTTGCGGCCAACGCAGCCCCCGACGACCGACCTGCCGCTTCCGGGCAGGCCACGTAGACGACCTCCCCGTAGTCCCGTCGCTGCCGTCTCCTGCGGCGCGTCCTGCTGTTTGATATGTGTGGAATCGCGCCGAGACAGGCGCGCCTGGTGCCTTGGGGCCCGCGGTGCACGCGCGGCACCGGGTGCCGCGACTGGTCCGTTGCAATCCTGATGTCCATTAGATGACTTCCGAACTCGCGCTCGACGCGAACCCGCCAACCCGGCCGCCCGCCCCCCAGCAGCAGGAAATGCCGCTGGCCGTCGTGCATGGGCAACCGGTCCTGCAGATCCCGCAGGACCTGTACATCCCGCCGGACGCACTGGAAGTCATCCTGGATGCCTTCGAAGGTCCGCTGGACCTGCTGCTGTACCTGATCCGCCGGCAGAACCTGGACGTGCTGGACATCCCCGTGGCCGAGATCACCCGGCAGTACGTGGAGTACATCACCGTGATGCGCGAGCTGCGCTTCGAACTGGCGGCCGAGTATCTGGTGATGGCAGCGATCCTGGCCGAGGTGAAGTCGCGCATGCTGCTGCCGCGCCCGGTCAGCGACGAAGGCGATGAAGCCGATCCGCGCGCCGAACTGGTGCGCCGGCTGCAGGAGTACGAACGTTTCAAGCAGGCGGCGGAGGACATCGATGCCCTGCCCCGCCAGGACCGGGACACCACGGTGGCCCATGCCTTCATGCCCGAACGCGCCACGGTGAAACTGCCGCCGCCGGTGGACCTGAAGGAGATGCTGCTGGCACTGCACGATGTGCTCAAGCGCGCCGAGCTGTTCAGCGGCCACGCGATCAAGCGCGAGGCGCTGAGCGTGAGGCAGCGGATGGGCGAAGTGCTCGGCCGCATGGAAGACGGCAGGTTCTACCGTTTTGAAAGCCTGTTCACTGCTGAAGAAGGCAAGCTGGGCGTGCTGGTCACCTTCCTGGCCGTGCTGGAACTGGCCAAGGAGCAACTGCTGGACATCGTCCAGGAGGAACCGCTGGCGGCGATCTACGTGAAGTCGCTGGCGGCCGGCAACACCAATGCCCCGCTGCAGTTCAGCAGCGAGTTCGACGACAACGACGCCGCCAACGAGAACGAGTGAGCGCTGCCTGCCGATGGATCAACCGCTGATCAACCGCATTGTCGAAGGTGCCCTGCTGGCCTCCAGCCAGCCGCTGACCCTGGCCCAGCTGAAGGACCTGTTCCCGGAGGAGGAACCAGCACCGCCAGGCAGCATCGAACGTGCGCTGGAGCACCTGCGCGAAGGCTGCGAAGGCCGCGGCGTGGAACTGGTCGAGGTCGCCTCCGGCTTCCGCTACCAGGTCACCGGCGAGGTGCATGGCTGGATCAGCCGGCTGTGGACCGAACGCAAGACCCGCTACACCCGTGCCACCCTGGAAACGCTGGCGCTGATCGCCTACCGGCAACCGATCACCCGCGGCGAGATCGAGCAGGTGCGCGGCGTCGCTGTCAGCAGCAACATCATCCAGGCACTGGAAGAACGCGAATGGATCCGCGTCGTCGGCCACCGCGACGTGCCCGGCAAGCCGGCACTGTTCGGCACCACCAAGGGCTTCCTGGATTACTTCGGCCTCAAGCGCCTGGATGAGCTGCCGCCGCTGTCGGAGTTGAAGGACCTGGGCGAGCTGGAACCACAGCTGGCCCTGGACCGCGATGCACCGGCTGCCGCCAGCGCCGACGGCCCCGACGTTTCGGCCGAGCCGGACGGGGCCGCCAATGATGATGCCGGCCTGGCCGGTGGCAACACCCCGCATTCCGCCGACGCAGTCCCTGCGGCGGCCACCGATGAGCAAGCACCTTCGCCCCTCGATGATGGGCACCCCGATTCCGCGCCGGGCGAGCGCGCGGTGCCAGTGAACGAACGCGAAGACAACGCCGTCGCGACGACGACCGTGGCTGTTGACCAAGCCGATTCCGAACCAGAGGCCGACCTCGAAACCGTCGGCCGGAGCAAAACTGATGAGTGACACCCCTCGCAAGCTGTCGTTGAACAAGCTCTCGCTCAAGCGCGAAGCCACCTCCGAACAGTTCAAGTTGGAAGAACGCCTGCACAAGGTCCTGGCCCAGGCTGGCCTTGGCTCGCGCCGCGCGCTGGAACAGCGCATCGCCGAAGGCCTGGTCAAGGTCAACGGTGAAGTTGCGCAGACCGGCATGTCGGTCAAGAGCGGCGACAAGATCGAACTGGACGGCCGCGGCTTCGTCGCCACGGCGCTGTCCGAACCCTCGCGCGTGCTGGTCTACAACAAGCCGGAAGGCGAAGTGACCACCCGCGAAGACCCCGAAGGCCGTCCGACCGTGTTCGAATCGCTGCCGCCGCTGAAGGGCGCGCGCTGGATCGCGATCGGTCGCCTCGACATCAACACCACCGGCCTGCTGCTGGCGACCACCGACGGTGAACTGGCCAACGCGATGATGCACCCGTCCTTCGAGGTCGAGCGCGAGTACGTGGTCCGCGTGCGTGCACCGGAAGGCCAGGAAAAGGTGGCCGATGCCATCGTCGACCGCCTTGCCCGTGGCGTCGCGCTGGAAGACGGCCCGGCCAAGTTCGACGAGATCGAACGCATCGGCGGTACCGATTCGCACGACTGGTTCCGCGTCGTGGTCAAGGAAGGCCGCAACCGCGAAGTGCGCCGCCTGTGGGAATCGCAGGGCTGCCAGGTCAGTCGCCTCAAGCGCACCCGCTACGGCCGGGTCAGCCTGCCGCGCGAGCTGGCCCGTGGCCAGTCGGTCGAGCTGCCGAGCGCCCAGGTCGAAGCGCTGCGTGCTGAACTGAAGCTGGAAGAAGGCGCTCCGTCGGCCCTCACCCTGCAGCCGGTGATCGGCCAGCGCCGCGCCGCCAAGACCACCGTGCGCGTGCGTGAAGGTGGCCGTGGCAACGCCTACGTCAATGGCCACAGCACGGCCGACGAAGGGCGCGAACTGCGCCGTTTCGACACCCTGCGCGAAGACCGTGGCCGTGGACGCAACGGCAAGGGGGGCGGCTTCAAGGGCGGCCTCACGGTCAGCGGCGAGGCCGCGGCCAAGCAGTCGCAGAAGCCGTTCAAGCAGCGCAAGCCGAAGAATGACCGTTCGCTGCCGGAAGGCAATCCGGCTGCGTTCCGCACCTGGTACGTGCCCGATGGCGTCAGCACCGGCCCGAGCGGCCACCGCAACGCCGGTCCGGGCGCACGTGGTCCGGGCGGCGGCCAGGGCCGTCCTTATGGCAAGCCGAAGGGTCCGGCCGCCGCAGGCGGCCAGGGTCGCGGTGGCGCCGGTGGCCAGGGCCGTCCCGGCGCGGGCAACCGCAGCCAGGGCGCGCAGGGCAACAAGCATCCATACGGGCATCCGGGCAACGCCCCGAGCTTCCCGTCCGACCACGCCAACCCGGGCTTCAATCCGTATGGCAGCCCGAAGCCGGCGCAGGGTGCCCGTCCGGGCGGCCGCGGTCCCGGCGGCGGCAACCGTGGCCCGGGTGGCCCCGGTGGCAATCGCGGCCCCGGCGGTCCGGGGGGCAACCGCGGTGCGGGCGGCCCCGGCGGCAATCGTGGCCCGGGTGGCCCCCGTCGCGGCGGCCCGCGCGGCGGCTGATCGGCAGCACGCCTGACATGAAAAACCCCGGCATTGGCCGGGGTTTTTCGTTATCGGGTGCCGCCGCGACGGGAACCGGTCAACGCCGGCTGATGGTGAAGGCCGTGCCGTCCACACCCAGGTCCCAGCCCTTGCCGGTACCGGACAGCGCCAGCGAGATGTCGCCCTTGGTCATCACCTGCGCATTGCTGGATTTCACCGCACCGGCATGAGCCCCCACCGACGCGTAGGTACCGAGCAGTTCATCCACGCTGACGGCGCCGGTGAAGCTGCCGCGCCCGTCGGTGATCTTCGATTTGCCAACGGTCAGGCCACCGCCCTTCATCTGGATGCGCACCGGCAGACTGGCACCGTTGCTGCAGCTGACGGTGCCGGTGCCCGAGGCCGTCTTGTAGATCAGCGACCAGCCGGACAGGTTGTAGCGCAGGTGGCAGTCGAGGTTGCCACCGGCATGCGCGGCCGGAGCCAGGGAGGTGGCGGCCAGCGCCAGCAACAGGGCAAGGGACTTGTTCATCGGCAGGACTTCCACAGCGTTCGGACTGCCGGCGAATCTAGCAGCGCGCGCGTGCAGGGTGAATGCAGGCGCGCACGGTGATGCGGGCAGCGTTCAGCCCTTCGTTCAGGCCTGCACGTCCAGATGGAAAGCATCGGCATCGAGCATCGCCGGGAAGCGCGCACGGTGCAGTGCCAGCGCGTCGGCCGAAATGGTGGTGGTCACCACCTGCTCGCGCTCGCGGATCTCCACCTGCGGCTGGCCGAGGAAATCCAGCACGGCGCTGTCGCCGGCATAGTGCAGCTGGTTGCCGTCCACGCCGACACGGTTGACCGCAGCGACGAAGCACAGGTTCTCGATCGCACGTGCGCGCAGCAGCGTCTTCCACGCGTAGGCACGCGCCGAGGGCCAGTTGGCAACGAAGATCTGCAGATCGAAATCCAGCTGTTCGGGCCGTTCCACGTTGTAGCGGTTGCGGCAGAACACCGGGAACCGCAGGTCGTAGCAGACCTGCGGATTGATGCGCCAGCCCTTCCATTCCACGCAGAGGCGGTCGCGGCCGGCGGCATAGCGCTCGTGCTCGCCGCCATAGCGGAACAGGTGGCGCTTGTCGTAGTACTGCAGTCCACCGTCGGGGGTCGCGAACAGCAGCCGGTTGTACACGCCCGCGCCGTCACGCAGCTGCACACTGCCGACCACTGCCGCGTTCAAGGCCCTGGCCTGTTCACGCACCCACGCCACGGTCGGGCCATCCATGCCTTCAGCCTGGGCGATGGCCTCGTTGGAGAAGCCACTGGTGAAGGTCTCCGGCAGGATCACCAGATCTGTGGTGCCGGCGAGCGGCGCCAGCAGCGCGCCATAGTAGGTGCGGTTGCCGGCCGGGTCGTGCCAGCGGGTGTCGCCCTGGACGAGGGAAATGCGCAGATCCTGCATGGTCGTCACTCCGCTCACAGCAGGCGCAGGCGTTCGATCGCCGCGTCCAGGGTCGCCTCGTTCTTGGCGAAGCACAGCCGTACCAGGCGCTGGCCGGCCGGTGCGGTTTCGTAGAACGGCGACAGCGGGATGGCGGTGACGCCCTTCTCTACGGTCAGCCACTTCACGAACTCATGGTCGGGCAGATCGCTGATGGCCGAGTAATCGACCAGCTGGAAGTAGCCGCCCGGCACCGGCAGCGGCTTCAGCCGCGTACCGGCCAGCTGCTCGCGGAAGCGGTCACGCTTGGCCTGGTAGAACGCGCCCAGTTCCAGGTGGTGCTCCGGTTCGTCGCGGATCATCGCGGCAAAGCCATACTGGGCCGGGCCGAAGCTGGTGAAGGTGTTGTACTGGTGCACCTTGCGGAATTCCGCGGTCAGCAGCGGCGGCGCCACCGCATAACCGATCTTCCAGCCGGTGCAGTGGTAGGTCTTGCCGAAGCTGGAGATGACGAAGGTCCGCTCGCGCAGTTCCGGGTAGCGCAGCACCGATTCGTGGCGGCGGCCATCGTAGATGATGTGCTCGTACACCTCATCGGAAATCAGGTAGATCTGCGTGCCACGCAGCACGTCGGCCAGCGCCTGCATGTCGGCCTCGTCCAGCATCGCACCGGAGGGGTTGTGCGGGGTGTTGACCATCAGCATGCGGGTGCGCGGCGTGATGGCCGCACGCACGCGGTCCCAGTCCACGGCGAACGTCTGCGGGTCCAGCGGCACGTGCACGGCGGTTGCGCCGGCCAGCTCGATGGCCGGCTCGTAGCAGTCATATGCGGGGTCCAGCACGATCACCTCCTCGCCGGCACGCACCACGGCGTGGATGGCGTTGAAGATGGCCTCGGTCGCGCCGCTGGTGACGGTGATTTCGGTGTCCGGGTCGACCTGGGCGCCATACAGGTCCAGTGACTTCTGCGCGATGGCCTGGCGCAGCGGCGCCACACCGGTCATCGGCGGATACTGGTTCAGGCCGGCCGCCATCGCCTTGGCGGTTTCGTCGATCAGGCGCTGCGGCGCGGAAAAATCCGGAAACCCCTGGCCCAGATTGACTGCACCGTGCTCGGCAGCGAGCTGGGACATGACGGTGAAGATGGTGGTACCGACCTTGGGCAGCTTGGTGGTGGGTTGCATCGGCCTGGGCTAATGGGAACAAGGGCTGGAAGTGTACGAAATCCGGACCCGGCCTGCGGCGCGGGCCGGTCGTGACGGGTCATGCCGGGCGGCTGTTTGCACATGCCCTTTCAGCGGGATACCGCGCTTGACGCTCGCCGGGCGTGGCCCGGCGCTACCGGGCGGATTTCATCGCTACAATTGCCGCCGCACTCCGGCATGAAGATCCCTGCCCCTTGGACACCCCTGCATTGCTGGCCGCCAGCGGCCTGAGCTTCTCGCGCAATGACGCGCCCGTGTTCGGCCCGCTGGACTTCCACGTGGATGCTGGCGAGGCGCTGCTCGTGCAGGGCGGCAACGGTGCCGGCAAGACCACCCTGCTGCGCGTGCTCGCCGGCCTTGCGCGACCCGGCGCCGGCCAGGTGCGGATCGACGGCAGGCCCGCCAGCAACGCCGAACGGGCGCGCTACGTCGCCTATCTCAGCCATCTTCCCGCGCTGAAGCCGGACCTGGACACACTGGAGAACCTGCACTTCCTGTGCGGCCTGCACGGGCGCCGGGCGCGGCAGATGCCGGGCAATGCACTGGCCATCGTCGGCCTGGCCGGGTATGAGGACACCCTGGTGAGGCACCTGTCGGCCGGACAGAAGCGGCGGCTGGCGCTGGCCCGCATCTGGCTCTCGCCCGCCCCGCTGTGGCTGCTCGACGAGCCCTACGCCAACCTCGACCTGGAGGGCATCACCCTGGTCAACCGGATGATTTCGGCACACCTGCGTGCAGGTGGCGCCGCCCTGGTCACCACCCATGGGGCCTACGCCGCACCACCGGTGCGTACCCGCCAGCTCGACCTCGGCGGTGCCGCATGATCGCCCCGGGTACCGAACCGGGCCTGTGGCAGACCGCGCGCGCCCTGGTCAGGCGTGACCTGCGCCTGCTCTGGCGCCGCCGCGGCGATGCGTTGCAGCCGCTGCTGTTCGCCCTGCTGGTGGTGGTGCTGTTCGCACTGGCACAGGGACGCGATCCACAGCCGCTGGCGGCGACCGCTGGTGCGGTGCTGTGGCTGGCGGTGCTGCTGGCCGGGCAGCTTGCGCTGGATTCGCTGTTCCGCTCCGACGCGGAGGATGGCTCGCTGGAGCAATGGCTGCTGGCACCGGTGCCACTGGCGTGGCTGGTGCTGGTGCGGGTGCTGCTGCACTGGGCCACCACGGCCCTGCCACTGATCGTACTGAGCCCGCTGCTGGCGGAAATGCTGCATCTGCCGCATGACCAGCTGCCGATGTTGCTGGCATCGTTGCTGCTGGGAACACCGTTGCTGAGCCTGATCGGTGGTGTGGTCGCTGCACTGACCGTGGGCATCCGGCGCTCTGGTATTCTCGTGGCGTTGCTGTCGTTGCCGTTGTACGTACCGGTGCTGGTCTTCGGTGCAGGCAGCCTGGCTGCAGCCAGCCGTGGACAGGATCCGGTCGGCGCGCTGCTGATGCTGGGTGCCGGCCTGCTGGTGGCACTGGTGCTGGCACCGCTGGCGACTGCCGCTGCGATTCGTATTTCTCTGAGTTGATCGAGCTGAGAGCCAATCCACCCCTGCTGGATAGCCGTCACGCATGAATCCGATTGTCCGCTGGTTCCACCAACTCGGTTCTCCGCCCACGTTCGATCGTTTCGCCGCCCGCTGGTCGCGGGTGTTCTACCTCGCGGCCGTGCCGGTCCTGCTTGTCGGAATCTGGCAGGCATTGCTGGTGGTGCCGCCGGAAGCCCGGCAGCTGGACAGTTTCCGCATCCTCTACATCCATGTGCCCAGCGCCTGGATGAGCCTGTTCGTATTCGCGCTGATGGCGCTGTACGCCGCCATTGCCCTGATCTGGCGGATCAAGGTCTGCGAGATCCTGGCCATGGCGTGCGCGCCGATGGGCGCGGGCTTCACGCTGATCACCCTGCTCACCGGCAGCATCTGGGGCAAGGGCACGTGGGGGACCTGGTGGGACTGGGACCCGCGAATGACCAGCGAACTGGTGCTGCTGTTCCTGTATCTGGGCGTGATCGGCCTGTACCACGCCATCGAGGACCGCCGCAGTGCCGCCCGTGCGGCCGGCCTGCTGGCCATCGTCGGCGTCAGCCTGCTGCCGGTGATCCGCTATTCCGTGGACTGGTGGGGTGGGTTGCACCAGCGCCAGTCGATCAACGTGTTCGGTGAATCGGCCATCGACAGTGCGATGATCGCCCCGCTGTGGTGGATGGTGATCGGTACCAAGTTCTGGTTCGCCGGTTCGGTGCTGGCCAAGGCGCGCGCCGACAATCTCGACCGCGAGGCCGGCAAGGCCTGGGTCGGTGGCCGCATCGACGCCGCGCAGGCTGCTGCGGAGAACCCGCAATGAGCCACCTGCCCTACGTGATCGGTGCGTACGCGGTGTTCGTGCTGGTGCTCTGCGCCGACGCGCTCGGTTCCTGGCTGCGCCTGCGCGCCGCCCGGCGCATGGCACAGGCCCGGCAGCAGCGGCAGCAGGCACGTGCCAGCGCCCAGGATGTCCCACCGTCGCTGTCCACGGAGCTGGAACGATGACACCGGTCCAACGCCGCCGCCTGGCCTGGGTCCTGCTGGCCCTGCTCGCTTCCGGCCTGGCCACCGCGCTGGTGGCGATGGCACTGGAGCGCAACATTGCCTACCTGTACACGCCCTCCGAAGTGCTGCGTGGCGACGTCGAGCCGCAATCTCGGTTCCGCCTCGGCGGCATGGTGGTGAAGGGTTCCTTCAACCGCCCGCCCGGCTCGCTGGAAGCCCACTTCCTGGTCACCGATGGCGATGCCCAGCTGGCGGTGACGACCTCGCGCATCCTGCCGGACATGTTCGCCGAAGGCACGGCCGTGGTCGCCAGCGGCCGCCTGCAGGAGGGCGCGCTGCAGAACGCCGTGTTCGTCGCCGACGAAGTGCTGGCCAAGCATGACGAGCAGTACGTGCCGAAGGAAGTGGCCGACAAGATGGGCCAGGCCCATCTCAAGCACGACGTGCCGGTGACGGCACCCGAGGTCCGCTGAGTGCTGCCCGAACTGGGTCAGATCCTGCTGCTGTGCGCACTGCTGGCGTCGCTGCTTCTGGCCGGCCTGCCGCTGGCCGGCGCCCATCGCGGCAACGCGGCGTGGATGGCGGTGGCACGGCCGGCCGCTTACGCGCAGCTGCTGCTGGTGGCCGGTGCATTCGCGGTGCTGACCGCCACCTTCGTGCAGCAGGACTTCTCGGTGCGCTACGTGGCCGAGAACTCCAACTCACTGCTGCCACTCATCTACCGCTACTCGGCGGTGTGGGGCGCGCACGAAGGCTCGCTGCTGATGTGGGCGCTGGTGCTGGCGCTGTGGACTGGAGCGGTCGCGCTGTTCTCACGGCACCTGCCCCGGCACGTGCAGGCGCGCGTGCTGGCGGTGATGGGCATCGTCAGCGTGGGCTTCCTCGCCTTCCTGATCTTCACCTCCAACCCGTTCCTGCGCTTGAACCCGGCCCCGCTGGAGGGCCGTGACCTCAATCCGCTGCTGCAGGATCCGGGACTGATCATCCACCCGCCGATGCTGTACCTGGGCTACGTGGGTTTCGCGGTGCCGTTCGCCTTCGCCGTGGCCGCGCTGCTGGAGGGACGCGTGGACGCACGCTGGCTGCGCTGGACGCGGCCATGGACCAATGTCGCCTGGGCGTTCCTGACCCTGGGCATCGCCCTGGGCAGCTGGTGGGCCTACTACGAACTGGGCTGGGGCGGCTGGTGGTTCTGGGATCCGGTCGAGAACGCCAGCTTCATGCCATGGCTGGTCGGCGCCGCACTGATCCACTCGCAGGCGGTCACCGAGAAGCGCGGCACCTTCGGCAGCTGGACCCTGCTGCTGGCGATCGCCGCATTCGCGCTGTCGCTGCTGGGCACGTTCCTGGTGCGCTCCGGCGTGCTGACCAGCGTGCACTCGTTCGCCGCCGATCCTTCGCGGGGCCTGTTCATCCTCGTGTTCCTGTCACTGCTGGTGGGTGGAAGCCTGCTGCTGTACGCGCTGCGCGCGGGCCAGCTGAGCATCGACGCCGATGATGCCCGCCGCGGCTTCACCGCAACCTCGCGCGAAACGCTGCTGCTGGCCAACAACCTGCTGCTGGCCACCGCCTGCGCGATGGTCCTGCTCGGCACGCTGTACCCGCTGCTGGCCGATGCGCTGGCGCTGGGCAAGATTTCGGTCGGCCCACCCTACTTCGGCAGCCTGTTCCTGCTGTTGATGGCGCCGTTGGTGCTGCTGCTGCCCTTCGGCCCGCTGGTGAAATGGCAGCGCGACCAGCCTTCGCGCGCGATGGCCCTGCTCGCCCCCTGGTTCGGTCTGGCGGTACTGCTCGGTGCGCTGGCCTGGTGGCAGGCGCCGCAGAACGGATGGAAAGCCGGCATCGGCGTCGCCGCGGCGGCCTGGGTCGCGCTGGGCACCGCCCGCTTCGTCTGGCAGCGGTTGCGTGGCAATGGCCGCTTTACTGCCGAAATGCTCGGCATGATCGTTGCCCATGCCGGCGTCGCCGTGTTTCTGGCGGGCGCGTTGCTGGTGGAAGCGCTGAACGTGCAGCGCGAAGTGGCGCTGGCACCGGGCCAGCAGATCGTGGTCGGCGGTCACGAAGTGCGCTTCGAAGGCGTGGATCACCGCGAGGGCCCCAACTTCATTGCCGACCGCGGTCATCTGCGGGTGTTCCGCGACGACCGCGAACTGGCCCTGCTGCATCCGGAGAAGCGGCAGTACGCCAGCGGTGGCCAGGTGATGACCGAGGCCGGCATCGATGCGCGCATCGGCGGTGATGTCTACGTGGCATTGGGTGAGCCGCTGGGCAACAATGCATGGGCGGTCCGCGTCCACATCAAACCGTTCGTGCGCTGGATCTGGCTGGGCGCGCTGCTGATGGCCCTGGGTGGATTCATCACCGCCGCTGACCGCCGCTTCCGTCGTCCGTAGGAGTTTCCATGTCCGAGTCCCCCGCCCCGCGCCCCTCCCGCCCGCTGCCGCCGGTCGCCATCGTTATCGGCGTGCTGTTCTTCTTCGGCCTGCTCGGGTTGATGATCTACGGCGTGATGAAGTCGGGCGACCCGCAGCGCGACGTGCTGCCTTCGGCCCTCATCGACAAGCCCGCCCCCGCCTTCGCGCTGCCGGTGCTGCACGATCCGCAGATGATCGTGCGCAGCGAAGAACTGCGCGGTGCGCCCTATCTGCTGAACGTCTGGGGCAGCTGGTGCGCGGCCTGCCGCGAGGAACACCCGGTACTGACCCGTTTCGCCGAGAGCAAGCGCGTGCGCGTGATCGGCTACAACTGGAAAGACGACCCCACCGATGCCCTGCACTGGCTGGAACAGCTGGGCAATCCGTTCATGGTCGTGCTCAGCGACATCGAAGGCCGTACCGCGATCGACTGGGGCGTAACGGCCGCGCCGGAGACCTTCCTCGTCGACGGCAGCGGCATCGTGCGCTGGAAGTACAGCGGAGCGATGACGCAGAAGGTGGTCGACGAGAAGCTGATCCCGGCGCTGGAGAAGATCGAGAAGGCTCAGAACGATGCGGCCGGTTCGCAGCGCGTTGCTCCGTAGCGGCCTGCGCGGGCTGCTGGTACTGCTGCTGGCCGGGTCGTTGCCCGGCCTGGCGCAGCAACCACTGCATGACCCAAAGCCGCTGCAGTTCCGTGATGCAGCGGAGGAGCGTCGTTTCCACGACCTCGCCGCGCAGCTGCGCTGCGTGCAGTGCCAGAACCAGTCGCTGGCCGATTCCAACGCCCAGATCGCCCAGGACCTGCGCCGGGAGGTACTGCAGCTGATGCAGCAGGGCCATGACGATACGCAGATCAAGCGCTTCCTCGTCGCCCGCTATGGCGACTTCGTGCTTTACCAGCCCCCACTGCAGCCGGGCACCTGGTTGCTGTGGGGTGGTCCGCTGCTGGTACTGGGCGCCGGCGCGCTGGTGGTGGTGGGCATCGTCCGCCGTCGTGCCCGCACCGTGGCCGCCGCACCGCCGACATCGGCCGACGTGGGAGAGGACTGGTGAACGATTGGCTGCTTTTCGCGGCTGCCGCCAGCGCTGCGCTCACTGCGCTGCTGGTGTTGTGGCCGCTGCGGCGGCAAGGCCGCACCGGCTTCGTCGTCGCCGTGGCTGCCGTGGGCATCGCCGGCGCCTGCCTGTACCAGCTGGTGGGGAACCCGCAGGCGGCACGGGTGCAGCCGGCGCCATCGGTGGCGACCCTGCGCGAGGGCGTGCAGGCCCTGCAGGGCGCGCTGCAGCGCGATCCACAACGTGCCGATGGCTGGGCCCTGCTCGGCCGCTCGCAGAGCGAACTGGGCAACGCCGCCGCGGCTGCCGAAGCCTTCGCACGCGCGGTGGCACTGGCACCGGACGACCCGGGCGTGCTGGTGGAAGCGGCGCAGGCGCGCGCCCAGGCCGATGCCGGAAAGCAGTTCGACGACACCGCTGTATCGTGGCTGCAGCGGGCGCGCACGCTGGCGCCCGAAGCCGAACGGGCCAGCTGGCTGCTCGGCATCGCCCTGCGCCAGCGCGGCCGCAACAACGAAGCCGCCGATGTCTGGAGCGGCCTGCTGCCGCACCTGGAACCGGGTGCCGCGCAGGCGCTGCAGGCACAGATCGCCATTGCCCGCGAAGCGGCCGCACAGGCGCATGATCCGGCCCCGGCGACCTCGCCTGCACTGCTGCAGGTGCGTGTGCAGCTGCCCACCTCCGTGCAGCATGCGCAATGGCCCGCGGGCGCGCAGATCTTCGTGCTGGCACGTGCGGTCGGCGGCCCGCCGATGCCGGTCGCGGTGCGCAAGCTGCCTCTGGCTGGTTTTCCCGGCACGGTCGGACTTGGCGACGGCGACAGTCCAATGCCCACCGCCCCCCTGTCAGCGCATCGCGAGGTGGAAGTGCTGGCGCGGATCTCGCGCAGTGGCAGTGCCAATCGCGGCGACGGTGACCTGCAGAGCCTGCCGGTAAAGGTGACCCTGCCGCATGAGGATGTGGTGGAACTGCGGTTTCCGTAACACCGCACCGCTGCGCTCGCCGGGCACGGCCCGGCGCTACCTGTGCGCTTGCCATCGGTAGCGCCGGGCCATGCCCGACACAGGGTTGGCGTGCGACATTCGCCCGCTGATGGAAACCAGCGTGTCGCCAGCTCCACATGTGGCCCCGCTAGAATGCCCGCATGACCGAATTCATTCCGCCCGGCACCCGCTTCCATGCCCTGCCTTCGCCCTTCCCGTTCAAGCGCGGCGGCGCCCTGCACGGTGCGCGCGTGGCCTACGAGACCTGGGGCACGCTGGCTGCCGATGGGGGCAACGCGATCCTGATCGTCACCGGCCTGTCGCCGGACGCACATGCCGCAGGCAACGCAGGCAATCCCGCACCGGGCTGGTGGGAGGCGATGCTCGGGCCGGGCAAGCCGATCAATACCGACCGCTGGTTCGTGGTCTGCGTGAACTCGCTGGGCAGCTGCAAGGGCTCGACAGGACCGGCATCGATCAATCCGGCGACCGGCGAACCGTACCGGCTCGACTTCCCCGAGCTGTCGATCGAAGACGGCGCACGCGCCGCCGTCGAGGTGGTGCGTGCGCTGGGTATCGAACGGCTGGCCTGCGTGATCGGCAACTCGATGGGCGGCATGACCGCGCTGGCGGTGCTGATGCTGCATCCGGGAATCGCGCGCAGCCACATCAACATTTCCGGCAGTGCGCAGGCGCTGCCGTTCTCCATCGCCATCCGATCGCTGCAGCGGGAAGCGATCCGTCTCGATCCACGCTGGAACAGTGGCCGCTACGACGACACCCAGTACCCTGAATCCGGCATGCGCATGGCGCGCAAGCTGGGGGTGATCACCTACCGCTCGGCGCTGGAATGGGACGGCCGCTTCGGTCGCGTGCGCCTGGATTCGGACCAGGCCGACGACGATCCGTTCGGCCTGGAGTTCCAGGTCGAAAGTTATCTCGAAGGCCACGCGCGCCGCTTCGTGCGCTTCTTCGATCCGAACTGCTATCTGTACCTGAGCCGCTCGATGGACTGGTTCGACCTGGCCGAGTATGCCGATGGCGATGTCATGGCTGGACTGGCCAGGATCCGTGTGGACAAGGCGCTGGCCATCGGTGCCAACACCGACATCCTGTTCCCGGTGCAGCAGCAGCAGCAGGTGGCCGACGGCCTGCGCGCCGGCGGCGCCGATGCACGCTTCATCGGACTGGACTCGCCGCAGGGCCATGATGCCTTCCTGGTCGATTTCGATCGGTTCGGCCCGGCTGTTCGCAGCTTCCTCGACACGCTCTAGTGGGATGGCGGCGTCATCTCGCGCTGGCCGCCTTCGGCGCGCTGATCGCACTGACGATCAGCGGCGTTCTGCCCCTGTGGCTGGGCGGCTGGTGCCTGCTGGCCAGTGCCGTGTCGTTTGGCCTGTATGGCCATGACAAGCGCGCCGCGCAACGCAACCACCGGCGCATTCCGGAACGGACACTCCAGCTGCTGGCCTTCGCCGGCGGCTGGCCCGGCGCATTGCTGGGCCAAGCGACGTTCCGCCACAAGCATCGCAAAGCCGCGTTCCAGTGGGTGTTCGGGTTGTGCGTGCTGGCCAATGTGGCCTCGATCGCCGTGATGCTGCGCGAATTTTCCTGATGAGGCGCGCCGCTCACGCCTCGCGGATCAGCACGCCATCGCGCAACCGGTACTGCGCGTCGACCACGCCATCGGGCAGGTCGTCATGGGTGATCATCAACAGGCTGCGACCGTCCAGCAGGCCGGCCAGATCCTGCAGCAGCACATGGGCCGTGTCCACGTCCAGGCCTTCGGTCGGTTCGTCCAGCAACAGGATCGGCGCGTTGCGCAACAGCGCGCGGGCCAGCGCCAGGCGTCGCGCCTGACCCGCGGACATCGTCGCACCGTTCTCGCCAACCCAGGCCAGCAGGCCACCATTGCGCTCGGCCCACTCGCCCAGCCGCACCCTGTGCAACACCGCCCACAGTGCAGCATCGTCGGCATCAGGATCCCCCAGGCGCAGGTTCTCCGCCACGCTGCCGGCGAACACCGGGGCGTTCTGCGGCAGCCAGGCCAGCTGCCGATGCCAATCGGCCTGGGCGAAATCACGCAGGTCCCGCCCGCCATAGGTCAGCCGGCCCTGCTGCGGATCCCACAGGCGCAGCAGCAGGCTGGACAACGTGGTCTTGCCGCAGCCACTGTCGCCACGGATCGCGATGCGCTCGCCGGGCGCCAACGTCAGCTGCAGCCCGCGCAGCACCGGGCGTACCGCCCCCGGCCACTGGAAGTGGACGTCATCCCAGTGCACGCGTGCGTGCACCGGAACCGGCTGCGGTGCCAGCGGTTCGTCCACGGCCGGCGGCTGCTCGACGATGGACTGCAGGCGATCGGCCGAGATGCGACCGGACTGCAACGACTGCCATGCCAGGCCCATCCCCGCCCACAGCTCGATCAGCGCCACCGTCAGGAACACCAGTCCGGCTGCCATTTCAGCGGCGATGCGCTGCTGCTCGGCCGCATGCAGGGCCAGCGCCAGCATGGCCACCAGGCCAAGTCCGGCCACGCTGCCGTGCAGTGTCGACGCGGCGATCAGGCGCCAGCGGCGACGGCGATCACGCGCGGCCAACTGCTTGGCGGCCACCCGCACCTTCAGCTGCCACGCCGCATCGGCATGCAGCGCCGCCAGATCGCCCGCGCCTTCCAGTCCTTCAAACGCGGCAGTGCGCAGTGCGGCTCGATGCGCGGCGCGATCCGCTTCCTCGCCATCGCGGCCACGCACGCCCAGCCACGGCACACCGAAGGCAATCAGCGCGGCCAGCACCGCCAGCAGCACCGCTGCGGACGGCAGGATCATCGCCGCCGACAGCACGGCCACCGTCGACAGGGCACCCAGCGCGACCAGCGGGCCCAGCGCGCGGACCAGCAGGCCGTCCACTTCACCGATATCACCGAGCAGGCGCGCGAGCAGCTCGCCGGTGCGGGTGGCACCCAGCCGCGCGGGCGCCAGCGGCAGGGCACGCCGGAAGAACCACACCCTCAGGTCGCGGGCGATGCGCAACGTGGCGTCGTGGCCAACCAGCTTCTCGAAATAACGGGAAACGATGCGTGCCATGGTCAGGCCACGGATGCCGGCCGAAGGCGAAAAGAAGTTGAAGCCCTGGCCGAGACCGGCGGCACCGGCCAGCGCCGCTGCGGTGAGGAAGCCACCGGACAGGCCAAGCAGGGCGGTACCTGCCAGCATCGTGGTCCACAGCAGCAGCATGGTCAGCAGCAGGCGCGGCCGCTGCTGCAGGAACACCGCACGCAGCGTATCGGGCGAGCGGCTCATGCGTGCACCGCCTGCGCCGGCTCGACCAGACGTCCTTCCGGCAGCAGCAGGCAGCGATCAGCCCAGGCGATCACGGCCGGGCTGTGGGTGGCAACCACCACGCTGCGACCGCGCGCGTAGGCGGCAAGACTGCGCAGCAGCGCGGCCTCGGTATCTGCATCGAGGAAGGCGGTCGGCTCATCCAGCAACAGCACCTGCGGGTCGCGCAGCAGCAGGCGGGCCAGGCCGATGCGTCGTGCCTCGCCTCCGGACAGGCCGAAGCCGCGTTCACCGATGATCGTATCCAGCCCCTGCGGCAGCCCCTGCGCGAACGTGAGCACCTGCGCTGCCTCGGCCACCGCGCGCAATCGTGCATCACTGGCGCCAGGATCGGCCAGCCGCAGGTTGTCGGCGATGCTGCCGTGGAACAGATAGGGGCGCTGGCTGGCATAGGCCACCTGCACGCCGGGGCGCAGCATCAGCCTGCCCTCGCGCGGCGGCAGCCAGCCGGCCAGTGCCTCCAGCAGCGTGCTCTTGCCGCTGCCGCTGGCACCCACCAGTGCCAGCCGCTGGCCTGGCTCCAGCAGCACATCCACGCCCTGCAGCACATCCTGCGACGCGCCCAGCGGGCGCAGCACCAGGCCCTGCGCCTGCAGCGGCGGCAGTGCGGCCTCGGCCGGCTCCACTGCCAGCGGCACGACCTCGTTCTCGATCAGTCCCTGCTCATCCGGCAACGACTGCAGCAGGCGCTCCACTTCGGCTGCCGCGGCCAGCGCGTTGGCACGATCGTGATAATGCGCGGCCAGTCGTCGCAGCGGCGCGTAGAATTCCGGTGCCAGCAGCAGGCAGAACAGGCCTGCGCCCAACGTCGGCACGGCCGCATGCAGCGACATCATGCCCAGATAGCTCAGGCCCAGGTACAGCGCGACCATCGCCACGCTGACGGAAGCGAAGAACTCCAGCACCGTGGACGACAGGAACGCGATCCGCAGCACTTTCATCGTGCGCAGCCGCACGCCCTCGGCAGCGGCTTCTATGCCCGCCAGCTCAGCCTCGCCCCGTCCGTACACGCGCAGCAGGCCCAGGCCCTTGATACGGTCGGCGAAATGGCCGCTCATGCGCGCCAGCTCGCCCAGCTGCGCGCGACCTGCCGCTTCGGCGCCCCACCCCACCAGCATCATGAAGAACGGCACCAGCGGCGCCGTGAACAGCAGGATCAGCGCCACCACCCAATCCACCCAGGCCACCGCGGCCAGGATCAGCACGGGCACCACCACCACTTCAGTGCGCACCGGCAGGAAACCGCTGTAATAATTCTCGATCGCATCACCGTGATGCAGCAGCAGCTCGCCCAGCTCGCCGGTGCGGCGCTGCCGCAGCCACAGCGGCCCGTGGCCGAGCAGGCGGGCGAACACGCGCTCGCGCAGGGCCAGGCGGGCAGTGTCGGCAACATCGCCGGCGGCAGCCTGGGTCGCGCTGCCCAATGCCGTGCGCAGCAGGAGGATCAGCGCCAGTGCGGCCAGCACCGGCAGGCCCGAGGACAGCGGCGCCTGCTCCACCAGAACCTGCTGCACAAGCCAGGCGATGGCGGCGGCCTGGCCGATCAGCAGCGCGCCGGACAGGCTGATGCATACGGCCGCCAGGCGCTGGCGGCCCCGTGCCCCCCGCGCAAGGTCGGCCAGCCACGCGGTGCGGGCACGCCGCTGCCGGTTCGTCTCTGCTTCCGGCGAAAGGACGGTCGGTTCGGCAGCGCTCAAAGGGTCTTCACAGGGAGTGGAGGATGGATGGCATTGTAGGCACAGGCAACAGCCTCCCCCTGCGGCCAGGGGTCGCAGTTTTCACAGGGCCCGCATACGATCTCTTCGCGTACCTGTTCATACATTGATCTGGATCAAGGCTGTCTGAAGTAGTCGGTCACATCATTCACGTCGTAGACCACCCTTCCCGCCACCTGCAACGGCACTATCCAACGAGGTAGCCAGGCCATGATTGATCAGACAGTCGTAGAACTGTCGCGGCTGCAATTCGCGCTGACCGCGATGTACCACTTCCTATTCGTACCACTCACCCTGGGCCTGTCGTTCATGGTCGCCATCATGGAGAGTGTCTACGTGATGACCGGCAAGGAGATCTGGCGCCGGATGACCCTGTTCTGGGGCGTGCTTTTCGGCATCAACTTCGCCATGGGCGTGGCCACCGGCATCGTCATGGAATTCCAGTTCGGCATGAACTGGTCGTATTACAGCCATTATGTGGGTGACATCTTCGGTGCGCCGCTGGCGATCGAAGGGCTGATGGCCTTCTTCCTGGAAGCCACCTTCGTCGGCCTGTTCTTCTTCGGCTGGAACCGCCTGAGCAAGGTCAAGCACCTGACGGTCACCTGGCTGATGGCGCTGGGCACCAACCTGTCGGCGGTGTGGATCCTGATCGCCAACGGCTGGATGCAGAACCCCACCGGCGCGGTGTTCAACCCGGAAACCATGCGCATGGAAGTGGTCGATTTCATGGCCGTGGTGTTCAACCCGGTGGCGCAGGCCAAGTTCGTGCATACCGTCAGCGCCGGCTACGTGACCGGCGCGGTGTTCGTGATGTCGATCAGTGCCCTGTTCCTGCTGCGCAACAAGCACAAGGACCTGGCCCGCCGTTCGTTCGCGGTGGCCGCTGCGTTCGGCCTGCTGTCATCGCTGTCGGTGGTGGTGCTGGGCGATGAGAGTGGCTACGCCGCCAGCGAGCACCAGAAGATGAAGCTGGCCGCGATCGAGGCGATGTGGGAGACCGAGCGTGCCCCGGCGGACTTCACCGCCTTCGGCATTCCCAACCAGCAGACGCACCAGAACGACTATGCGGTGAAGATCCCATACCTGATGGGCCTGATCGCCACCCGTTCGCTGGACCAGCCGATCCCGGGCATCCTGGAACTGGTGGAGCGTGCCGAGCACCGCGTACGCGGCGGCCAGCTCGCCTACGGTGCGCTGGAGCGCCTGCGCGCGAACAAGAACGACGTCGAAGCCCGTGAGATGTTCGACCGCCACTGGCAGGATCTGGGCCATGGGCTGCTGCTCAAGCGCTACCGCGAGGACATCCTCAACGCCACCCCCGAGCAGATCTCGCAGGCGGCAATGGATACCGTGCCGCGCGTGATGCCGCTGTTCTGGACCTTCCGCGTGATGGCGGGCCTGGGCTTCTACCTGATCGCCTTCTTCGCATTGGCCTTCTACTACTCGTGCCGCAACAACTTCCAGGACAAGCGCTGGTTCCTCACGCTGGCCCTGTGGACGCTGCCGGCACCGTGGATCGCGATCGAATGCGGCTGGTTCGTCGCCGAGTACGGCCGTCAGCCCTGGGCGGTTGATGGCGTGCTGCCGACGTTCTACGCGGCATCGGGCCTGGCCCTGCACCAGATCGTGCTGACCCTGGCCGGCTTCACCGCGATCTACACCGCACTGATCGTGGTCGAGATCAAGCTGATGCTCAAGGCGATCCGCAAGGGTCCGGACGAGGTGCTGCCGTCGCTGCAGTCGCCCCGCCCGCATGCTTCCCACAATGCCGCAGCGCCGGCCGCCGGCCAGGCCTGAGGCAGGAGAAAACCAAGATGGATTTCATTCTTCTGGACTACACCACGCTGCGCGTGATCTGGTGGCTGCTGCTCGGCATCCTGCTGATCGGCTTCGCGGTGATGGATGGTTTCGACCTGGGAGTGGGCACGCTGCTGCCTTTCGTGGCCCGCACCGACGCCGAGCGCCGGCTGGTGATCAACACCATCGGCCCGGTATGGGAAGGCAACCAGGTGTGGCTGATCCTGGGTGGTGGTGCGATCTTCGCCGCCTGGCCGCCGCTGTACGCGGTCAGCTTCTCAGGCTTCTACCTGGCGATGTTCGTCATCCTGTTTGCCCTGATCCTGCGCCCGGTCGGCTTCAAGTTCCGCAGCAAGATGCCGGGCGAGCGCTGGCGCAACACCTGGGACTGGGCGCTGTTCATCGGCGGCTTCATCCCTGCGCTGATCATGGGCGTGGCGGTGGGCAACGTCCTGCTGGGCGTGCCGTTCCACTTCGATGACAGCATGCGCATCTTCTACACCGGCTCGTTCTTCGGGCTGCTGATGCCGTTCGCGCTGCTGGCCGGCCTGCTCAGCGTTTCCATGCTGGTGGCCCACGGTGCCGCGATGCTGGTGATCAAGACCGATGGCCCGGTGGCTGAACGCTCGGCACGCTTTGGCAGCATTGCCGCGCTGATCGCCTTCGCACTGTTCGCGGTCGGGGGAGCCTGGGTGGCCTTCGGCCTGCCGGGCTACCAGATCACCTCGCAGGTGATCACCGACGGCGCCACCAACCCGCTGCTGAAGAGCGCCGAGCTGGGCGCGGCCGGCGGCTGGATGCGCAACTACAGCACCATGCCGGCTACCCTGCTGGCGCCGCTGGTCGGCCTGCTTGGCCTGCTCGCCAGCGCGGTGCTGCTGCGTGCCCGTCGCGGCGGCCTGGCCTTCATCGCCTCCGGCGCAGCCATCGCCGGCATCATCCTGACCGTCGGCTTCGCGATCTTCCCGTTCCTGCTGCCGTCCTCCAGCCAGCCCACCTCCAGCCTGACCGTGTGGGATGCCTCGTCCAGCCATCTGACCCTGTGGATCATGCTGCTGGCCACGGTGGTGTTCCTGCCGATCATCCTCGCTTACACCACCTGGGTGTACCGCGTGCTCAAGGGCAAGACCACCAGCGATGAAATGGGCAGCAACCCCAACGCCTACTGATCCCCTGCCTCCCAAGGAGAACCGAACATGTGGTATTTCGCCTGGATCCTCGGCGCCGGCCTCGCCTCGACGGTCGCCATCCTCAACGGCATGTGGTTCGAAGCCCGCGAACAGAACCGCATCGACACAGAGAATCGTCGCTGAAATGTAAAAAAACCTTGCCGCCCAGGCCTTCACACGGTATCTTAGGCGGCTCCTTCGGGGTGTAGCTCAGTCTGGTAGAGCGCTACGTTCGGGACGTAGAGGTCGCAGGTTCGAATCCTGTCTCCCCGACCACTTCGGTGGTCGCATTGAAGCCTGGTGAAGTCGTCCAGGCTTTTTTGTTCCCTGAAGAGCCGCTGCCCCCGGCAGCGTGAAGGAAACGGCGTTCACCCCTTGCCGCCATCGGGGTGAATGGCTACAATAGGCGGCTCCCTTCGGGGTGTAGCTCAGTCTGGTAGAGCGCTACGTTCGGGACGTAGAGGTCGCAGGTTCGAATCCTGTCTCCCCGACCACTCCGGTGGTCACCAAGAAGCCTGGAAGACGCCATCGTCCTCCGGGTTTTTTTGTGTCTGCCGTCCAGCGACCCGCCGGACGCAACGCCGGAGAGGCGCGCCGCAGCGCGCCGGAAGGTGCCGATAGCGACAGATTGCGCCGACGGGACCTCGCCTCGCCAGCCACGTACAATGATGTCCACTCCCCCACCTGCCGCGTCGGCGTAGACCGATGCCGGCGCTGCACGCCACTGTGGCGGCGTGCGACACCTGCAAGGACCACCATGAGCTCCTCCTCATCCGAATCGCCGTCGCTGCTGCACGGCCGCGTTCTGGCATTCGCCGCCATCCTGCTGGCGGCGGTCAACCTGCGTACTGCCGTCACCTCGATCACCCCGCTGCTGGACGTACTGGGCCAGCAGTTCGGATTCGGCACCACCATGACCGGCGTACTGGGCATGCTGCCGACCGCCTCGTTCGCGCTGTTCGGCGTGGCCACGCCGGCCGTGGCCCGGCGCCTGGGCCTGGAGCGCACCACCCTGCTGGCGATGATCCTGGCCACGGCAGGCCTGCTGCTGCGCTCCAGCGCCGGCAACGTCGGCACCCTGTTGCTGGGCGCGGTCGTCGCGCTGGCTGGAATGGGCATCGGCAACGTGGTGGTGCCGCCGCTGGTGAAACGCTATTTCGCCAACAAGGTCGGCACCATGAGCACGCTCTACATCAGCGTGCTGCAGCTGGGCACCATGCTGCCGGCACTGCTGGCGGTGCCGGTGGCCAGCGCGGCCGGCTGGCGCGTATCGCTGGGCATGTGGGCATTGCTGGCATTGGCCGCCGCGCTGCCGTGGCTGGTACTGGCCAGGCGCGCGCCGAAGCCGCAGGCCGACGCTGCCGATCCCACCGCGCAGCCTCACGGCAAGGTCTGGCGCACCTCGTTGGGCTGGAGCATGACGCTGATGTTCGGCATGACATCGTTGATGACCTATTCGATGTTCACCTGGCTGCCGCGCATCGTGGTCGAAGCCGGCGCCACACCTGCGTTCGGTGGGGTGATGGTGGCGGTGTTCTCGGCGCTGGGCCTGTTGCCGTCGCTGGTCATTCCGTCGATGGCGGTGCGCCTGCAGAATCCGTTCCCGCTGGTCCTGATCGGCTATTCGTCATTCGTGATCGCCTTTGCCGGCCTGCTGCTGGCCCCCATGAAGGCGCCGCTGCTGTGGGCCTGCCTGCTCGGCGTGGGCCCCTCGACCTTCCCGCTGGCGCTGACCCTGATCAACCTGCGCACGCGTACCCCGACCGGTTCCGCCGCGCTGTCCGGCTTCATGCAGGGCGTGGGTTACAGCTTCAGCTGCCTGGGTCCGTTCCTGGTCGGTTGGCTGCATACCGTCAGCAACGGCTGGACGCTGCCGTTCGGCTTCCTGTTCGGCTGCGCCACGCTGATGCTGTGCGCATCGTGGGTGGCCTGCAAGCCGCGAAAGCTGGAAGACCTCTGGTAAAACGGCTCGCCGCCGGCGCAGGCCTGGCGGCTGCCGGGTCAGACCCGCGTCTGACCCTCGCCGCGGACCACGAAGCGCTCGACCGTCAGTGCCTCCAGCCCCATCGGACCATAGGCATGCAGGCGCGTGGTGGAGATGCCGATCTCGCTGCCCAGCCCAAGCTGGCCGCCGTCCGAAAAGCGCGAGGACGCGTTGACCATCACCACCGCCGAGCGCAGCGCATTGACGAACCGCTCGGCATTGACGGCATCGGTGGTCGCGATCACTTCGGTGTGATCGGAGGTGTAGCGGCGGATATGCGCGATTGCCGCATCGAGATCATCGACCACGCGCACGGCCAACACCAGATCGAGGAATTCGGCTGCGTAGTCCTCGTCGGTCGCCTCGGTGCTGCCCGGCAGCAACGGACGCGCGCGGGCATCCGCGCGCAGTTGTACGCCCCGTTCGCCAAGCGACTGCGCCACGCGTGGCAGGAACTCCGCCGCCACGCGCTGATGCACCAGCAGCGTCTCCAGTGAATTGCATGCGGCCGGCCGGCTGCACTTGCCATCGACCAGCAGACCGATGGCCTGGTCGAGATCGGCGCTGGCATCCACGAACAGATGGCAGACGCCCTTGTAGTGCTTGATCACCGGCACGCGCGCGTGTTCGGCGACAAAGCGGATCAGGCCTTCGCCGCCCCGCGGAATCGCCAGGTCGATCAGCTCGTGCAGCTGCAGCAGCTCCAGCATCGCCTCACGCCGCAGGTCGGTCAGTACAGTCACCGCTGCGGGGGGAACACCGTTGGCCTGCAACGCACCGGCCAATGCCTGGGCAATGGCGGTATTGGAATGGATCGCCTCGGAGCCCCCACGCAGGATCACGCCGTTGCCTGCCTTCAGGCACAGTGCGGCCGCTTCGGCGGTCACGTTCGGGCGCGCCTCGTAGATCATCGCGATCACGCCCAGCGGCACCCGCACTTTCTGCACGCGGATGCCGTTGGGGCGGACGTCGTCGCGGGTCACCTGCCCGACCGGGTCGGGCAACGCGGCAACCTCACGCACCGCGTCGGCCATCGCCAGCAGACGCGGCGGGTCCAGTGCCAGCCGGTCCAGCATGGCACTGCCGACGCCCTTGTCGCGCGCGGCGGCCAGGTCGCGCGCATTGCCGGCCAGGATCTGGCCGGCATTCACTTCCAGTGCCTGTGCCATGGCCTGCAGCAGCGCGCGACGCGCTTCGCTGTCGAGGCCTGCAACCGCCTGGGCCGCGTCACGGCAGGCGCGTGCCTGTGCTTGGATGTCACTCATCGGGGTGTCCTGCGGTCCGGTCATGGCAGCACCAGATCGTCACGATGGACGACGCTGCCCCCATAGTTGTAGCCCAGTACGGCCTGGATGTCGCGCGAATGGCGGCCAGCGATGCGGCGCACGTCGTCAGCCGCGTACTGGCTGACACCACGGGCAACGCAGACCCGCCCTTCGGCGGTGTTCCAGCACACCTGCACCATGTCGCCCCGGCGGAAATCACCGTCGGCACCGGTGATGCCACCGGGCAGCAGCGAGGCGCCCTTCTCACGCATCGCCTGCGCCGCGCCCGCGTCGATCACGATCGCGCCATCGGCCAGGGGGGCATGGCGCAGCCAGTGCTTGCGCGCCGCTTCACGGCTGCGTGCGGCATGGATCCGGGTGCCGAACAGGCGATCCTGCGCCAGCGCGCGCACCACCTCGCCGCTGCGGCCGTTGAACAGATAGGTTTCGATACCCAGCCGGCCGGCCTTGGCTGCGGCCTCCAGCTTGGTACGCATGCCCCCGGTGCCCGCGCGCGAGCCGGCGCCGCCGGCCATCGCCAGCACGTCCGGGCCCAGTTCCGGCACATCGTGCAGCGGCCGTGCGTCGGCCACGGTGCGCGGATCGGCGCTGTACAGGCCATCGATGTCGGTGGCGATGAACAATGCGTCGGCATCGACCAGCGCCGCCACGGTCGCGGCCAGGTTGTCGTTGTCGCCGAGCTTGAGTTCATCCACCGAGACGGTGTCGTTCTCGTTCACCACCGGCAGCGCACCCAGCCGCAGCAGTTCGGTGAGGGTGGCGCGGGCGTTGAGGTAGCGGCGGCGGTTGCGCAGATCGTCGTGGGTCAGCAGCACCTGCGCGACCGGGCGCTCGAAGAAGCGCTGCCACAGGCCGATCAGCTGCGCCTGGCCAAGCGCAGCCAGTGCCTGCCGCGCGGCCATCGCAGCGCCCGGCGCATCGGCACGCGGCAGGATCGCGCGGCCGGCGGCGACCGCGCCGGACGAGACGATCACCACTTCGCGGCCGGCCAGCACATTGGCCGAGACGAACTGGGCCAGGCCCAGCGCATGGCGTGGTGACAGGCCGCCTCCATCGGCAGCGAGCAGGCTGCTGCCCACCTTCAGGACGGCACGTCGCCATGGCGGCAGCGCCTGTTCGGGAAACGGCGAAGCGACGGGGGCGGCGTGCGGGGTCATGGCCGGGCTCTCAGCGGGTATTCCATTCGTGCACGGTCAGCTCGGAGGCCTGCATCGTCACCAGCGGATCCGTGGCGACGATGGCCTGCGCCTGTGCGAGGCTCTCCACGTTGCACAGCACGTAGGCACCGCCGCTGCCGTCGGCGAAACCACCGGTGAGCTGCAGTCGGCCCTGCGCACGCAGTCCATCGAGGAAATCCAGATGCGGCTGCACAGCGGTGGCACTGAAGCCGGGCCGGCGCATGGCCAGGACCAGATAGACGGTGCCCGCCATCAGGACAGCGCCTGCCAGCGCGCGCGCAGCTCATCCAGGCGCAGGTCCGATGCCGAACCCGGCGAAACACGCGCGGCCAGGCTGCCCTCCGGCGTGCGTCCCTGCCCTGCGCTGTCGGCACCTGCCGCGGCGGCCTTGTAGGCGTCGCGGAACGGCACGCCGGCCACGGCGGCCTCGACCGCGACGTCGGTGGCATACATGCCGGAGTCGATCGCCGCGCGCAGCCTGTCCTCGCGCCATTCCAGGTTGGCCAGCAGCGCCGGCAGCAGTTCCAGCGCGGCCAGGCCGCGACCGAAGCCGTGGAAGATGGCCCCCTTGGACGACTGCAGATCACGATGGTAGCCGGACGGCAGCGACAGCAGCTGTTCGATTTCGGTGCGCGCCGCAGCAACGCTGGCGTGGGTGGCACGCATCAGTTCGATCACATCGGGGTTGCGCTTGTTCGGCATGATCGAGCTGCCGGTGGTGTACTGCGCCGGCAGTGCGACGAAGCCGAATTCGGCGCTGGTGAACAGCGACAGGTCCCAGGCGATGCGACGCAGGTCCAGGGTAGCGCCACCCAGCGCCTCCAGGGCGGCCAGCTCGAACTTGCCGCGCGACAGCTGTGCATAGATCGGTGATACCTGCATGCGCGCGAAACCGAGCGCAGCCGTGGTGTGTTCACGGTCCAGCGGCAGGTTCACGCCATACCCGGCGGCGGTGCCCAGCGGGTTGGCATCGACCAGCGCATGGGTGTCACGTGCACGGATGGCATTGTCGATGAAGGCTTCCGCCCAGCCGGCCCACCACATGCCCGCCGAGGACACGACGGCTCGCTGGATGTGCGTATAGCCCGGCACCGGCAGGTCCTTTTCCGCCTGCCCGCGGTCGAGCGCGACCTTGGCCACCTCGGCGCTGAGCTGGGCGACGCGCTGCAGCTTTTCCTTCAGCCACAGGCGCGTGGCGACCAGGATCTGGTCATTGCGGCTGCGACCGGTGTGGATCTTGCGGCCGGCATCACCCAACCGCTCGGTCAGGCGCGCTTCGATCGCCGAGTGACCGTCTTCATAGCGCGTATCCAGCACGAAACGGCCTGCGCGGAAGTCGTCTGCCAGCACCTCCAGCTCGCGCAGCAGGCCCTCCAGCTCGCTGGCGGCGAGGATGCCGATGTGCTGCAGGCCCTGTGCATGCGCGGCGCTGGCCGCGATGTCATGCAGGAAGAACTCACGGTCGAGGATCACGTCATCGCCGGCGAGGAAGGTCTGGATCTGGGCGTCGACAGCGACGCCGGGTTTCTGCCAAAGAAGGTCTGCCATGGGGGCTCCGGATGCGGGTTCAGTGCGGGATCGACGTCAGTTCGTCGATGCCCAGCGCAAGGTTGAGATTCTGCATGGCCTGGGTGGCCGCGCCCTTCAGCAGGTTGTCCAGGGTCGCCACCACCACTACCCGCTTGCCACCCGGGGCCAGGGTGAAGCCACCGATCTGGGCACCGTGGCGGCCGGCGATGCGGCTGACCCACGGCGCGTCATCCACCACCTCGATGAGTGCTTCGCCGGCATAGGCCTGCTGGAAACGCTCGACGATCTGCTCGCGCGTCTGTGCGCGGTTCAACCACAGATTGGCGGTCAGGGTGATGCCGCGGAAATGGGGCGCCACATGCGGCATGAACTCCACTGCCACCCCCAGCTGCACCGACACCTCGCGCTCGTGCACGTGGTTGGTCAGCGCGTACGGCATCAGGTTGTCGGCCAGCAGCTCGACGTTGTTCTTGTCGGAGGGCGTGGTGCCCGCACCGGAGTAGCCGGACACGCCGAAGCACTGCGGCGGCCCGGCCAGCAGGTCCAGCAGCGGATGGATCGCCAGCTGCATCGCGGTGGCGTAGCAGCCAGGATTGCTGATGTGCTTCTGCCCGGTGTAGCGACCCCGGGTCAGCTCCGGCAGACCGTAGTACCAGCTGTGGTCGAAGCGGTAATCGGCCGACAGGTCCACGATCACCGTATCGGGCCGGGCGCTTTCAAGCGCGGCCACGAACGGTGCGGCCAGGCCATTGGGCAGCGCCAGGATCACCGCGTCCACGCCCTTGGCCGCCACCGCCTCGGCGTCGAGATTCTCGTAGCGCAGGTCACCCTGAACTTCCGGGTGATGGTCAGACAGGCGCTGCCCTGCACGTTCGCGCGAGGATACGAACGCCAGGCGCAGGCGCGGATGCGCGGCAACGAGCTTGATCAGTTCGGCACCGGTATGGCCGCGGGCACCGATGATGCCCAGGGAGAAAATCGAATCGTTCATGCGTGGCTGTCCAGACGGTACTGCAGGTGGCGCTTCACGCCCTGCCATTCCGCATCGATGATGGAAAAGATGACGGTGTCGCGCGGCGTGCCGTCGGCATGCCGCTTGTGGTTGCGCAGCACGCCATCCTGCTTGGCCCCCAGGCGGGCGATGGCGGTGCGCGAGGTGGTGTTGAACCAGCTGGTTTCCAGCACCACGCTGATGCAGCCCATGACTTCGAAGGCATGCTGCAGCAGCAACAGCTTGGCCTCGGTATTGGCACCGGTACGCTGCGCGCGCGGTGCATACCAGGTATAGCCGAGACTGAGCCTGGGCACGGCGGCATCGAGGTCATAGAAGCGGGTGCTGCCGACGATGTCGCCAGCGGCATCACGGATGACGAAGGGCAGCACCCTGCCCTCCGCCTGCGCCTGCAGTGCGGCCTGTACGTAGGCGCCTGCCTGTGCCGGCGCCGGCACCTGGGTGTACCAGAGCCGGTCCAGTCCGCTGCCTTCCAGCGCGGCACGCAGGCCGTCCACGTGTCCCTGCTGCAAGGGCTGCAGCGTCACATGCTGGCCGCGCAGGGTCGGCACCGTCGCCCAGGTGTCGGTGACGGTCATCGTTCAGCCCTGCAGGCTCGGTGCGCGTGCAGCGCAGTGATCGACATAGGTGCGGATGCGGTCGATGCCATCGGCACCGAACCAGAACACCTTCCACTGGTCCTGCTTGTAGCAGCCGTCGGATTCGGCGTAGTAGAAGTGATTGATCGGATTGCCGTGACGCGAGCGCCAGAACAGCTGAGGCGTTTCCTCCAGCATCACGTTCCAGACCGCACGCCCCAGGCCCTCGCCCTGCGCATCATCGAGCACGGCGAACTTGTCCAGATAGACACCTTCGGCCTCGTTGGTCAGGATGACGGCCGTCCGATAGTTCTCGCTGACGTACGCGCGCAGCAGCCTGGTCTTCTGGAAGTAGTCCGGCACCAGGGTGCGGCCGAAGCTGGATTCGATCAGGCCCTTCAGGCGTGGCAGATCCAACTCGTCCCACGTGGCCGCGCGCAGCACCTTCTCGCCCTTGCGCACCAGCGTGCCTGAGCCCTTGTGGGTGAACAGTTCCTTGGCCAGATCGGCCGGGCGGGTGATCGACACCGACGATTCCAGCGGCAAGCGATCGAGCAGATCCTTGATCTGTTCGATCTTGACCTTCATGCCGCCGTGGATCCACGGCTGTGCGATCAGGTGGTCGTACTCGGTGGACAGGTTGATCGAATCGATGACGTTGCCCGCCTCGTCCAGCAGGCCACCGGTACCGGTCAGGAAGATGATCTTGTACGGCTGCAGTTCCTGCACCAGTTCGTTGGCGGCAAAGTCGGCATTGACGTTCAGGATCTGTCCGCCGGCGGTCTCACCCAGGCTGGTGATGACCGGGATCGATCCGGCGCGCAGGCTGGCTTCGATCGGCGCCAGGTTGACCTTCTTCACTTCACCGACCAGGCCGTAGGTGTCCACGTCCAGGTACTCGGCCTCGAACACGCCACCGGTGATCGAGGTGGCACGCGCTCCATTCTGCTGCAGGGCTTCGACCAGGCGCAGGTTGGATTGCTGGAACACCCGGCGCACGATCGCCAGTGCTTCCGGCGAGGTCACGCGCAGGCCGTTGACGGTCTGCTTCTCGATGCCGGCGGCAGACAGCTCGGCGTCCAGCTGAGGGCCGGCACCGTGCAGCACGATCGGGGTCAGCCCGACTTCCTGCAGGAAGGACAGCGAGGAAGTCAGCGCTTCAAGATCGTCGCGCAGCACGGCGCCACCGACCTTGACCACGGCGAAGCGCTTGGCGTCCAGCTGCGAGAAGCGCTTGAGGTACTGGCTGATCTCCTTCGCGCTGGCCATGCTGGACAGCAGGCGCACGATGGTCTGGCGGGTCTGGCGGTGGGGCTGGAGGGCAGGAGACATTTCGGTTTCGTCACGGGCGGCGGTCGCCGCGTTGCAGTTCCACCATGCCGGGGCATGGCGGCGTTGTGGGGTTGATCAGGCGCCGGTGCCGATGATGCGGTGCACGGCGTCGGTATAGCGTTGCAGCTGCTCCAGCGTCACGAACTCATCGGCCGTGTGGGCCTGGGCAATGTCGCCGGGGCCGAACACCAGCGTGGTATAGCCTGCCGCGGAGAACAGCGAGGCCTCGGTCCAGAAGTCCACCGCGTTGCCGATCGGCAGCTCCAGTGCATCGGCCACGTCACGCGCCAGCAGACGGCGGTTCTCGGCTTCGGCGATGTCACCGGCCGGAAGGCTGGGGCCACGGAAGGTTTCGGTGAACAGCGCGGCTTCCGGTTCGGCAAGACCCGCGAAGGTCGCCAGCAGCGCATCAATGTCCATCGAGGGCAGGGGGCGGAAGCCGAAACGCACTTCGGCTGCCGGTGCGATCATGTTGGCCTTGATCCCGCCTTCGACGCGCCCGATGTTGAAACGCAGGCCGGTCAGGCCACCGAAGCGTGCAGATGCAAGGGAATCCACGTGATCCAGGGCCCGATTGCCCCAGCGCATCGCCTGGTGCAGCGCACTGGCGGCGGCATCCTGCCTGCCGGACGCATGGCCCGCACGGCCGGCGAACTGCATCAGCACCGAGCTGATGCCACGGTGCGCGAGCACGGCCTCGCTCATGGTCGGCTCGGCCACCAGCACCGCGTCATAGGCAATGCCACGGGCCAGGAACGCGGCAATGCAGCGTGGATCGTTGGCTTCCTCGTCGCTGGAGAACAGGAACGCGGCGTCGCCGTCACTGGCATTGGCCGCAGCCACCAGCGCCGCCGCAGCGCCCTTGATGTCACACACGCCCAGGCCGACCACACGATCGTCCAGGCGGCGCATCACGTGCGGGTCGGCAGTCCAGTGTGGCGAATCCGGCACCGTGTCCAGATGCACGTTGAACAGGTACTTCGGTGTGCCGCGCACGGCATACAGGCTGACCGCACCGGCCCCGTGATCGATCACTTCAACGGTGAAACCCGGCAGGTTGGCGCGCAGGTAATCGAAGATGCCAGCGGTGCTGATCGCGCGCGGCGGGTTGCGGGTGTCGAAGGACACCAGGGCCTGCAGGTGATCGAGTGTCTGTTCAAGCATGAATCAACAGTTCCTGTGAAATTCCGCCGGGCATGGCCCGGCGCTACCGTATCGCCTCTGCTGGAGCGCCCCAGCGCAATCGCTGTCAACCGCGATTGACCTGCGCGTACAGCGTGGAGCTCATGCCGAACAGCTTGATGAAGCCTTCCGCCTCTTCCACGCCCCAGTCGGCCGACTGCGCATAGGTGGCGCCCTTGGTGTTGAGCAGATGCGGCGACTTCACCGCCACCGCGTCCACGCGCCCACCACGGGTCTCCAGTACCACTTCGCCGTTGACCTTGGCCTGCGAGGACTTCAGGAACGCTTCGATGTCGGTCTTCAGCGGGTCGTGATAGAAGCCTTCGTAGACCAGCTCCACCCACTTGCGCGCCACGTCCGGCTTGAAGCGGTTCTGCTGCTTGGTCAACACCGCGTCTTCCAGCGCGCGGTGGGCGGCCAGCAGCGAAACCAGGCCAGGGGCCTCGAACACGATGCGGCCCTTCAGGCCGATCACGGTATCGCCGGTGTACACGCCACGGCCCACGCCGTACGGAGCGAACAGCTTGTTGAGCTGGGCCAGGATCTGGTCGCCCGGCAATGCCTTGCCGTCGAGCTCGACCGCTTCGCCCTCGACGAACTTCAGGGTGACGGTCAGCGCCTGTTCCGGCCATTCATTGCGCGGCGAGCACCAGCCACGTGCGCCCTCGCCCGGAGCTTCCCAGCGGTCGATCTCGCCACCGGACATGGTCACGCCCAGCAGGTTCTCATTGATGGTGTAGGCCTGCTGCTTGGCGCGCACGCCGAAACCACGCTCTTCCAGGTACTTCTGTTCGTAGGCGCGGGTCTGGGTGTGCTCCTTCTGGATCTCGCGGATCGGCGCGATGATCTGGTAGTCGCCCAGCGCCTTCACCGCCAGATCGAAGCGGACCTGGTCGTTGCCCATGCCGGTGCAGCCGTGGGCGATGATGTTGGTGCCCAGCTCGGCGGCGCGCTTCAGCGCGGCATCGACGATCAGGTAGCGGTCCGAGACCAGCAGCGGGTACTGGCCCTGATAGCCCTCGCCCGCCCACACGAACGGCTTGACGAAGCCCTCCCAGATGGCCGGGCCACCGTTGACGGTGACATGGCTGGTCACGCCCAGCTCGGCGGCACGCTTCTCGATGAAATCACGCTCTTCATCATCCACGCCGCCGGTGTCGGCGAACACGGTATGCACGTTGTAGCCGCGCTCCTGCAGGTACGGCACGCAGAAGCTGGTATCGAGGCCACCGGAGAAGGCGAGGACGACGTCTTTGTTGCTCATGGGGGTAATGTCCTGGTAGCGCCGGGCCATGCCCGGCGGGGTTTTTGAATTGGGGAAGAATCAGCGCCCGGCAACCGCCGCCATGATCGCCTTCTGTACGTGCAGGCGGTTCTCGGCCTCGTTGATGGCGATGCACTGCGGCGAGTCCATCACCGCGTCGGTCGCCTTCACGTTGCGGCGCAGCGGCAGGCAGTGGCTGAAGACACCGTTGTTGGTCAGTGCCATCTTGCGTTCGTCGACGATGAAGTGCTTGAACTGGTCGCGGATCGGCTTTTCCGGCTCCCAGTTGCCGAAGAACGGCAGCGCGCCCCAGCTCTTGGCGTAGACCACATCGGCACCGGCGTAGGCGCTGTCGATGTCATGGCTGATCTTCAGCGAACCGCCGCTCTCGGCCACGTTCTGCTCGGCCCAGCCCATGTAGCGGTCGTCGAGAATGTAGTCGGCGGTCGGGCACAGCAGGGTCACGTCCATGCCCATGCGGGTGGCGATGGTCAGCGCCGAGTTGGCCACGGCGGTATTCAGCGGCTTGGGATGATAGGTCCAGGTCAGCACGTACTTCTTGCCGCGCAGGTCCTGGGTGCCGAAGTGCTCCTGCAGCGCCATCACGTGAGCCAGTTCCTGGCACGGGTGGGTGATGGTCTCCATGTTGATCACCGGCACCGGCGAATACCTGGCGAAGCTGTTGAGCACGATGTCCTGGCGGTCATAGGCCCAGTCCACGAACTTCGGGAACGCGCGCACGGCGATGATGTCGCAGTAGCGGCCCAGCACCTTGGCCACTTCGGCGATATGTTCTTCGGTATCGCCGTCCATCACCGTACCGAGGTTGAACTCGATCGGCCACGCATCCTTGCCCGGTTGCAGCACCACCGCGTGCGCACCCAGCTGGAACGCGCCCAGCTCGAAGCTGGTGCGGGTGCGCATCGACGGATTGAAGAACACCAGCGCGATCGACTTGCCCTTGAGCTGGTCGCCGAGCTTGTTGCGCTTGAACAGCGCTGCCTGGGTCAGCAGCGCATCAAGCTCGCTGCGGCTCCAGTCCTGGGTGTTCAGGAAGTGCTTGGGGGACATCATCTTTCCTTGCGTGGCGGCGTCAGGTTCGACGCGGTGGAAGGGAAATGCGGAAACCAAAGGTGGGGTGAAATCGTTGCAGTTGAAGCTTTCAGGAAGCGGAAACGAAAAAACCCAGCCGGCGGGCTGGGTTTCTATCGGACGAACAGCAAAAAGCTCCGGTTACCCAGCGAGAATGTGGGGTTCCGGTCGACGGGCACGCGAGGTCATGCCCGACGCCTGTCGGGCTGCGCTGCTGTCGTGCTGGAAGTCGGTGAGCTTCATGGCCGGGCATCTTTGCACGCGGCCGGCGCCGGCGCAAGGGGCCGGGGTCCCAGAATCAGGGATTGCTGGCGCTGCCCTGCTCCGGGCCGACCCAGGGCGTGATCGAGACCCGGACCTTGAGCCGGTTGCCAGGGTCTTCCGGCAGGCGCGAGCGGTACTTGGTGCCCCTGTAGACGTAATCCACGTCGTAGGCGATGGGCCGACGGAACTCGCGCCCGACGGGAACGATCCGGCAGTCGCGGGTCAGCATCGGCCCATTGTTGGTGGGACCGGTGGGCGCGGTGGGCGCCTCGGCTGCGGTCTCGTCCACCGCCTCCTCGTCGCTGCGCTTGAACATCGAGCGCACCGAGTCCCAGAAGCGGCTGATCCGGCCCTTGTCCTCCGTCGGCTCCTCGCCGGTGACGTTCACCGGGGCCAGGGTCCGGGTCGACACCGGCTCGCAGTGCTCCTCGGTCCGGGTCGCGCGCAGGGTCTGGAACACCGGCTCGACGTTCAGCACCTGGGCGTAGTCGAACTTCACGTTCTCCACGATCACCACCCGGTTGCGGGGCTCCCCCTCCTGGGCCAGAGCCACGGCCGGCAACGCCGACAGCCAGGCCAGGGTCAGCAACGCGGTGGATTTCATTGGCGACGGGAGCAAGGACACGGCAATAGTGTAGGCAGTGACGAGCGCAAGGGGCTGAACATTACCCGTCCGCGCCGCTCCTGCCCACCCCACCTGGGTGGCCCCCGGGTCCACCGGTGGCAGGCGGTCGCCCCAAAGGGGGCCGACACGTTCTAAAATCGCAGGCTTGTCCCCCAGCCACACCCCCATGACCCTGCGCCTGCACAACAACCTGACACGCCAGCTCGAACCGTTCATTCCGCTCGACCCGGCCTGTCCGACCCTGTATGTGTGCGGCCCGACGGTCTACAACTACGTGCACATCGGCAATGCCCGTGGGCCGGTGGTGTTCGGCGTGCTGGCCGACCTGCTGCGGCGGCGTTTCGGCGCCCTGCGCTACGCCCGCAACATCACCGACGTGGATGACAAGATCAACACGGCCGCGCGCGAACAGGGGGTGCCGATCAGCACCATCACCGACCGTTTCGCCGCCGCCTACCGCGAGGACATGGCCGCGCTGGGCGTGGTGCCGCCGGACATCGAACCGGAAGTGACCGCGCACATGCCGCAGATCATCACCATGATCGAGCAGCTCATCGCCAACGGTCATGCCTATGCCGCCGAGGGCCACGTGCTGTTCGCCGTGGCCAGCTTCGATGGCTACGGCAAGCTCTCCCGCCGCGACCCGGAAGAAATGCTGGCCGGCGCCCGCGTCGATGTCGCGCCGTACAAGCGCGATGCGGGCGATTTCGTGCTGTGGAAGCCGTCCACCGACGACCTGCCGGGCTGGGCGTCGCCGTGGGGCCGTGGCCGCCCCGGCTGGCACATCGAATGCTCGGCGATGGCTGCCGCCCATCTGGGCGAGACCATCGACATCCATGCCGGTGGTGTCGACCTGCAGTTCCCGCACCACGAGAACGAAATCGCGCAGAGCGAATGCGCCCATGGCGGAAAGATCTTCGCCCGCTTCTGGCTGCACAACGGCATGCTCAATTTCGGCGGTGCCAAGATGAGCAAGTCGCTGGGCAACATCGAACGCGTGCACGACCTGGTGCGCCAGCACCCGCCGGAAGCGCTGCGCCTGGCCCTGCTGTCGGCCCACTACCGGCAGCCGCTGGACTGGTCCGACGCGCTGATCGAACAGTCGGTGCGCACGCTGGACCGCCTCTACGGCACCCTGCGCGAGCTCGCCGCGGTTCCGGCCGTGGCGGTGATCCCGGCCACGATCGAGGCAACCCTGGATGACGACCTCAACACGCCGCAGGCACTGGCCGAACTGGCGCGCATCGCCGCCGAAGCACGCCGCGCCATCGAGCCGGCCGAACAGGCGCGCCTGAAAGGCGAGCTGCTCGGTGCGGGTCTGGCGCTGGGCCTGCTGCAGGCCGACCCGGCGCAGTGGTTCGGCACCGTTGCCCACGATGATGGCGAGGATGCGCGCATCCAGGGCCTCATCGATGAACGCGCCGCCGCCAAGAAGGCGCGTGACTTCGCCCGCTCCGACGCCATCCGCGACCAGCTGGCCGCCGAAGGCATCGTGCTGGAAGACACCCCGCAGGGCGTGCGCTGGTCGCGCAAGCGCGGCTGATCCGCGCCCGCCACACCCCCACCCAAGAGATTGCAGTGATCGACTCCCCGTTCCCGCTTGAACCCACCACCGCCGAGGCCCAGGCCGCCATCGCCGAGGAATTCGGCTTCTTCGGCGACTGGTCCGAGCGCTACCAGTACCTGATCGACCTCGGCCGCAAGCTGCCGGCCTTCCCCGAAGAGTGGAAGACCGAAGAACACCGCCTGCTCGGCTGCCAGTCGATGGTCTGGATCGTTCCGGAAGGCAATGCGCAGTCGCTGCGCTTCCACGCCATCAGTGATTCGGCGATCGTCTCCGGCCTGATCTTCCTGGCCCTGCGTGTCTATTCCGGGCGCTCGGCACAGGAAATCCTGGACACGCAGCCGAGCTACATCCAGGACATCGGCCTGGCCCGCCATCTTTCGCCGACCCGCAGCAACGGCGTCGCAGCGATGCTGGCCTTCATCCGCGAGACGGCGCAGGCCCAGCTGCAGCGCGGACAGCCGTGAGCGGGACCGCCCCGGCCGAAGACACGGCGCTGGGCCTGCTGGCCCGGCCGGGCTTCGCCAAGCTGCTGGCCTACCGCATCTTCGCCATGTTGTCCTACCAGGTGGTGGCCGTCACCGTCGGCTGGCACATCTACGAAGTTACCCGCAATCCGTTCTCGCTGGGCCTGATCGGTCTGGCCGAAGTGTTGCCGTTCTTCTGCGTGGCCCCGTTCGCCGGCTATCTGGTCGACCATCTACCGCGGCGCAAGCTGGGAATGGTCGCCTGCTCCGGCCTGATCGCCACCGCACTGGTACTGACCAGCGTCGCCATGGGCTGGCTGCCGTTCCACGGCGTATGGCCGATCTATGCGGCGATCGCACTGACCGGCATGGTCCGTGCCTTTCTTTCGCCGATCTACAATGCATTGTTCGCCCGCGTGCTTGCGCGCGAGCAGTTCGCACGCGGTGCGGGACTGGGCGCCGTGGTGTTCCAGGCCGGCATGGTGGTGGGTCCGGCGCTGGGCGGCGTACTGGTCGGCCTGGGAGGCAAGGGGCTGTCCTATGGCGTGGCGACGGCCTTCGCGCTGGTGGCAGTGGCCTGCCTGGCCACGCTGAAGGTGGAGGAACCGGTGCACAGCGGCCCCGCAGCACCGATCTTCCAGAGCATCGCCGAAGGTGCGCGCTTCGTGGTCGGCAACCGCATCATGGTCGGCGCGATGGCGCTGGACATGTTCTCGGTGCTGCTGGGCGGTGTGGTGGCAATGCTGCCCGCCTTCCTGCATGAGATCCTGCACCATGGACCCGAAGGGCTGGGCATCCTGCGCGCTGCGCCCGCTCTGGGCTCGATCGGCGTGGGCCTGTGGCTTGCCCGGCACCCCCTGCACCGCAACGCCGGCCGGGTGCTGTTGTCTGCGGTCGCGGGCTTCGGGCTGTGCGTGATCGGTTTCGGGCTGTCGCAGCACTTCTGGCTGTCGGCGCTGATCCTGCTGTTCTACGGCGCCTTCGATGGCGTGTCGGTGGTGGTCCGCTCGACCATCCTGCAGCTGGCGACGCCCGAGGAAATGCGTGGGCGGGTATCGTCGATCAACGGCATCTTCATCAGTTCGTCCAACGAACTGGGCGCCTTCTATGCCGGCACGATGGCACGACTGCTGGGCCTGGTACCGGCAGTGGTGCTGGGGGGCTTCGCGGTGCTGAGCGTGGCCGGGATCACCGCGTGGAAGAACCCGACGCTGCGCAAGTTGAATCTTCGCGACCTGCAGTGAACCTGTAGAGCCGAGCCCATGCTCGGCTGCGCATTTCCGTGCGCCCACGCAGCGGTTGCGCCGGGCCGCGCCCGGCGGGCTTCTTCCGCGACCGCGGCGGGGTGTAACTTTCTTTGCTCCTGCAAAGAAAGTCTCCAAAGAAACACGCCGCCATCCGCGAGCCGGCGCTGCGCGCCAGTGCCCTGCGGTGCTCGGCTCGCTACAAGGCGGACCCAACAGCCGCGAGCGCACGCATGACCGCTCCTGGTAGAGCCAAGCCATGCTTGGCTGCTTTTGCTTTTGCTTTTGCTATTCCTTGCCCTCCGGCTTCGGCCTGAGCCGAGCGTGGGCTCGGCTCTACGGCCGCGCACGCAGGGAAGCGTCGAGAGCCTGTCGGTGGGGCCGGGCAGAACCGTCCGCGGCATGGATACCGCGGCCGAGCTTACACCCGCGGGCTCCACCCGATACCCGGAAGGCGCTGCTCTACACAGCCAACGTGAACCCAACAAAAAACCCGGCCAAGGCCGGGTTTTTCTGCATGACCAGACAACGACCGGGAATCAGTCGCCCTGCTGCTTCTGCAGGTGTTCCCAACGCTCCTGGGCGTCGATGGTGCGCTCGGCCGTGAGACGGGCTTCCAGGCGCTCCAGACCGATCTCTTCACCCGTGTCCACGCAGTAGCCGTAATCACCGGCTTCCAGGCGCTTGAGCGTGCTGTCGATCTTGCCGATCAGCTTGCGGTAGCGGTCGCGGGTGCGCAGCTCCAGCGAGTTCTCGGTCTCACGGGTCGCACGCTCGGCCTCGTCGCCGATGTCACGCACTTCCTCGCGCAGATTCTCGATGGTCTGCTTGGACTCCTCCACCAGGTCCGCGCGCCAGTTCTGCAGGCGCTGGCGGAAGTACTCCTGCTGCAGCGGGCTCATGTATTCCTCTTCCGACGACGGCTTGTAACCGGCCGGCAGGATCGGACGGCCGGTGGCCTCGTCGGTCTTGTACTCGACGACCTTGTACTTGCTGCGCGGGGCCGGGGCGGCCGAGCGGGCGGCGACGGCCACGGCGACCTTGCCGACAGGGCGCGACACGGTCTTCGGAGCGGGATCGGATTTCACGGCGGTTTTGGCAGGCGATTTCGAAACGGGCACGGGATTCTTGGATTGCGGGGCGGTCGACGCGGAAGGTGCAGCGGCCGAGGCCGGCTTGGGTGCCGGTTTGGCTGCAGCACCTGCCGCGGTCTTGGCCGGGACAGGCTTGGCCGGAGCCTGCGTTGCGGCAGGCTTCGGTGCGGACTTCACTACGGGGGCCGGTGCCGGCTTGGCAGCCGGCGTGGCGATATTCTTGGTGACCTTCTTTACAGCGGCAGGCTTGGCCGCCGGCTTGAGCGCCGCGGCCTTCTTTGCCGCTGGCGGTGCAACCGGCTTTTTCACCGCCACCTTCGGCGCCGGCTTGGCTGCCGGCTTCTTCGCAGCCGGTTTGGCAGCAGCCTTCTTGACCGGCACCGCCTTGCTGGCGGCCTTTTTCACTGCCGGCGCCTTCTTGCTGGCAGCAGCAGGTTTGGCCTTGACCGGCGCAGCGGCCTTCTTGACGGCCGCTTTGCTTGCCTTGGCCGGCGTTTTTTTCGCGGTGGCCTTCCTGGCCGCCGGTTGCGAGGACGCTGCCTTGGTCGCCGGCTTGGCCGCCGGCTTCTTGACAACGGGCTTTGCCGCCAACTTCTTCACAACAGGCTTGGCGGTTTTCTTGGCGGCCTTTGCGGCCTTCTTTGCAGTTTTTTTAGCAGCCACGAAACGCTCTTCCTTGGATTCCCCGGGGCCCGGGAAAGCGGGCCTTTATAGCCTACCCGACCCGCAGCAGCAACCTCGACAGCCCCACTCCATTCAGTCCTGGAGTCAAGGCCCCCAAGGGGCAGTCCGACGAACACGGACCGCCTCGCGCGGTACGGAACCTGGCCGGCACCCGAAGGTGCCGGTACCGGTCGCAGGCCATCGGCGACATGCGACCAACGGCCCATCCTGCACAAATGCGGCCTTCATGCCAACTGGCATAAGATGACTGGGTGATCTCGCGCCTGCTCATTGCCCTGCTGCGCTTCTACAAGCGCTTCATCAGCCCCCTGCTGGGGCCACGCTGCCGTTTCGTGCCCAGCTGTTCTGAATACGCGATGGAAGCCATCTCCCTGCATGGCCCGCTGCGCGGCAGCTGGCTGGCCGCGCGCCGGCTCGGCCGCTGCCACCCCTTCCACCCCGGCGGTGTCGACCTCGTGCCCGAACGCACCGACACCCCTTCATGCCGTTGCACAGGAAAACACTGACATGTCCTCCACGCTCATCACCAATGCCCGCATGGTCAATGAAGGCCGCACCTTCGACGGCGACCTGCGCATCGAGAACGGTCGCATCGCGCAGATCGGCACCGGGCTGGCGCCGCGCGAGGGCGAGCAGGTGGTGGACGCCGCCGGCCGCTGGCTGTTGCCCGGCATGATCGACGACCAGGTGCACTTCCGCGAGCCGGGCCTGACCCACAAGGGCGATATCGCCAGTGAATCGGCAGCGGCCGTGGCCGGTGGCCTGACCAGCTTCATGGACATGCCCAACACCAATCCGCCGACGCTGGACTCCACCATCCTGGAAGCCAAGTACGAACTGGCGCGTGGCCGCGCCTGGGCCAACTACGGCTTCTACCACGGGGCCAGCAACGACAATCTTGAGGCCATCCGCCAGCTCGATCCGAAGAAGGCGCCGGGCGTGAAAGTGTTCATGGGCGCGTCCACCGGCAACATGCTGGTGGACAACCCGGAAACACTGGACGCGATCTTCCGCGAGTGTCCGACGCCGATCATCACGCACTGTGAAGACACGCCGATGATCGATGCCAACCTGAAAGCCTTCCAGGAAAAATACGGCGACGCGCTGACCCCGGACATGCACCCGGACATCCGTTCGCGCGAAGCGTGCATCAAGTCGACGCGGCTGGCGCTGTCGCTGGCACGCAAGCACGGCACCCGCCTGCACGTCCTGCATATCTCCACCGCCGATGAACTGGCACTGTTCGAGAAGGGCCCGCTGATCCGGGCCGATGGCAGCCGCAAGCAGATCACCGCCGAAACCTGCGTGCACTTCCTGCACTTCGCCCGCCCGGATTACGCCACCAAGGGCAACCTGATCAAGTGCAATCCGGCCATCAAGGACGTGGCCGACCGCGAGGCGATCACCGCCGCGCTGGCCGACGACGTGCTGGACGTGCTGGCCACCGACCATGCCCCGCACACCTGGGAGGAGAAGCAGAAGCCCTATGCGCAGGCGCCGTCCGGCCTGCCGCTGGTGCAGTACGCGCTGGTGGCCGCACTGGAGCGCGTGCACGAGGGCAAACTGACCCGTGAGCAGGTGGTGCAGAAATTCGCGCATGCCCCGGCCCAGCTGTTCGACGTGGAGCAGCGCGGCTTCCTGCGCGAAGGCTACTTCGCCGATCTCGTGCTGGTGGAAGACGTGCCGTTCACGGTCAAGCGCGAGGACGTGCTCTCCAAGTGCGGCTGGTCGCCGTTTGAAGGCACGACCTTCCGGTCGCGCATCGCCTCCACCTGGGTCAACGGCCAGCGGGTGTGGGACGGCAGCACGCTGGTGGGCGAGCCGGTCGGCCAGCGCTTGACCTACGACCGCTGATGCGTGGGTTCCTCATGCTGGGGGTGCTGGTTGCCGCCCCCCTCTGGGCCGTATCTGCGGCACAGGCCCAGGATGGCATCGGCAGCCTGATCGACAGCCGCGTGGTGTTTCCTGCCAGTGCGTCGCAGGGCGCGCTGGTGATCGGCAAGGTTCCCGCCGGCAGCCGCGTGCAGTATGCCGGCCGCTCGCTGCGCGTGAGCGGTTACGGCAGCGTGGTGTTCGGTATCGGCCGCGATGAAAAGGGGCCGCTGCGCGTGCAGGTGCAGCGCCCGGACGGCGGCCGCGAAACGGCCACCATCTCGGTGACGCCGCGCGACTGGCCGACCGAACGGGTCAACGGTGTACCGCCGAAGACGGTCAATCCTCCGCCCGCCATTGCCGAACGGATCAAGCGCGAGCAGGCACAGGTAACCGCCGCGCGTGCCCGCGACGATGACCGCACCGACTTCACCCAGACCTTCATCTGGCCGGTGCAGGGCCGCATCAGCGGCCGCTTCGGCAATGCCCGCGTCTACAACGGCCAGCCCGGTGCCGGCCATTCCGGCATGGACATCGCGGTACCCACCGGCACCCCGGTGAAGGCACCTGCCGCCGGGATGGTCACCTTTGCCGGCCCCGACCTGTACCTGACCGGTGGCACGCTGCTGATCGACCATGGCTACGGCGTCAGCTCGAACTTCCTGCATCTGTCGCGCATCGACGTCAAGGTCGGTGATCGCGTCGAGCAGGGCCAGGTCATTGCCGCGGTTGGCGCCACCGGCCGTGCCACCGGCCCACACCTGCACTGGGGCATGAACTGGTTCGACACCCGCATCGATCCGCTGCTCGTGCTGGAGCGGAAGTAACCTGCGTGCCCCCTCGCCGGGCCATGCCCGGCGAGCGCAGCGGCAACGGAATCAGCCGCGTGCGGCCCACCACACCCGCAACAGGGTGCGCAGCGGGGTCGCCTCGATCGGCTTGCCGGCCGCCTGGGCCGTCAGGCGTGCACGGGCCAGGCTGGACCACACGCGGCGCGGGCGCGGGCCTGGCACGCGCGTGCCCCACCCCTTCAACAGGTGCTGCGCCCAGCGCTGCGCGGCGGAGCGGGTGTCCTCGTCCAGCAGGCTGCGCGGCACGCCGGCCACGCCAGCGTCCTGCAGGCGCTGGGCCAGCGTCTGCAACTGCACGGCCCGGCCCGCACCGGTCCGCGGCCTGTCATCGAACAACACCACTTCCACGGCCGCGACCGCTTCAGCGTAGCGGGCCAGCGCAGCTTCGGCACTGGCCGCATTCGGCGCGACGGTGCGTGCCTCCACCAGATCCGGCAGCGTTTCCGCCAACCGCGCCCACGGCGCACGCACCGGTTCCAGCACACGACCCAACGGATGGCGCGAACGCTGTCCTTCCCAGCTGCGCAGCTCCTCGCCCCACCATGCCAGCTTGGCATCGGCCGGCAACGGATCGCCGCTGGTATTGAGCATGTCGTCGAATTCCTGCAGCAGCGCGAACCACGCTACGGCCAACTCACGGTGCGATTCGGCCACGAACGGCGCGGCCACCGACCATTCCGGCCAACGGCTGCGCCATTTGTCGAGGAAGCTTTCCAGCGCGGTGCTGCTCACTACGATCGTCCTTACGGGTGGGCCGGGCGTGCCGGCCGGGTTGGCCACAGGCTGGCCAGTTGCAGAAGTGCAGCGTTCTCGACCAGTACATCGGCCTGCCAGGCCAACGGGTCGTCGCTGTGCAGGCGGTAGCCCCACAGCGCTGCCACCGATGGCATGGCCGCGGCGCGCGCCGCGATGATGTCGCGCTCGTCGTCGCCGACATACACGCAGTCGCTTGCCGCGACACCGATCGCCTGCGCAGCGTGCAGCAGAGGCAGCGGGTGCGGCTTGCGCTCGGCCAGGCTGTCGCCGCCGACCAGCACGGCGCAGCGCTGCTGCCAACCGTGCTGCGGCAGGATCAACCGCGCCAGGTACTCGGGCTTGTTGGTAACGATGCCCCATACCGTTCCAGCAGCATCGAGCGCAGCGAGCATGCCGGCGACGCCATCGAACAGCACCGCGTGCTGGCCGATCAACGCTTCATAGCGCTGCAGGAACTCCGGGATCAGCGCGTCGCGCGCATGCGCATCCAGGTCCGGGAAGGCCGCCGCGATCATCGCCCGCGAGCCCTTGGACACCACCGGGCGCAGCTGCGCCGGATCGATCGGCGCGCGTCCACGCTCGGCCAGCATGGCGTCGCAGGTGGCAACGAAGTCCGGCGCACTGTCCAGCAGGGTGCCGTCCAGGTCGAACAGCACCGCGCGCGGGAAGTGCGTGGCGGTCATGCCGGCTTGACCGCGTAGGCCAGGTAGTTGATGTCGGTGCGGGTGCTGAGGCGGGCACGGTTGCGCCACGGCTCGTATGCCATGCCGCTGACATCGGCCAGCTGCAGATCAGCCTCGCGCAACCAGCGTGCCAGTTCGGCCGGCCTGATGAATTCCTGGTAGTGGTGGGTGCCCTTCGGCAACAGGCGCGCCACGTATTCGGCACCGACAATGGCCACCGCGAATGCGGCGGCCGTGCGGTTGATGGTCGACAGGAACAGGTGCCCCCCCGGCTTCAGCAGCCGCCTGCAGGCCTCGATGATCGCGCCGGGGTCCGGCACGTGCTCGAGCATCTCCATGCAGGTCACCACATCGAAGCTGCCCGGCTGTTCAGCGGCCAGGTCCTCGGCGGCCTGCACCCGGTAGTCGACCTTGGCACCACTTTCCAGTGCGTGCAGCCGCGCGACCTTGACCAGCTCCGGGGCCAGATCGATGGCGGTGACATCGGCGCCGGCCTGGGCCAGTGCTTCGCTCAGCAGGCCGCCACCGCAGCCGATGTCGAGCACGCGTGCGCCGCGCAGCGGCACGCGGTCGGTCACGTACTTCAGGCGCACCGGGTTCAGTGCATGCAGCGGCTTCTGCGGACCATCGGCGTCCCACCAGCGGTTGGCCAGTGCGGCGAACTTGTCCAGCTCGGCCTGATCGAAATTGGAGGAAGCATGCGGGGCAGTCATGGGGAATCCTTGCAGCGCCGGGGTTCAGGCGCGGATATGGCGGATGCGCTCGCGCCACTGGCGCGCGTTGGCGATGATGCCCGGCAGGTCCATGCCGACCAGCTCGCGCTGCACCAGCTTGGGCTTGCCGGCAATCCAGACGTCGCTCACCTGCTGCCGGCCGGTGGCGTACACCAGTTGCGAAAGCACGTTGTGCAGCGGCTGGGTTTCCAGCGCGGACAGGTCCACGCAGACCAGATCGGCCTGCTTGCCCACCTCGATCGAGCCGATCCGCTCGCCGAAGCCCAGCGCACGGGCACCACCGAGCGTGGAAGCGCGCAACGTGGTGGCCGCGTCCAGCGCAGTGGCGTCGTTGGCGACAGCCTTGGCCAGGATCGCCGCGGTGCGGTTCTCGCTGAACATGTCCAGGTCGTTGTTGCTGGCACAGCCATCGGTACCGATGGCCAGGTTCACGCCTGCGCGCTGCAGGGCGCAGGCGGGGCAGAAGCCGGAGGCCAGTTTCAGGTTCGATTCCGGGCAGTGCACCACGCTGACGCCACGGTCGGCGCACAGGTGGATCTCCGCGTCGGTCAGCTGGGTCATGTGCACCGCGATCAACCGGTCATTGACCAGGCCGAGGCGATCGAGTCGCGCCAGCGGACGCTGGCCATGCAGCCTGATCGAGTCGCTGACTTCCTGCGCGGTCTCATGGGTATGCAGGTGCACCTGCATGTCGAGCTGGTCGGACAGCATCCGCACCCGCTCGAAATTGGCATCGCTGACCGTGTAGGGCGCATGTGGTGCGAACGCGACGCCGATCAGACTGTCGTTGCGCCACTGGTCGTGCAGTTCCCCGGCCTTGGCGAAGTACTCGTCGTCGCTCTTCGCCCAGGCGGTCGGGAAATCGATGATGACCGCCCCCACCAGCGCGCGGAAACCATGCTTCTTGTAGACCGCCGCCTGCACGTCGCCGAAGAAGTAGTTCTCGTTGGCGCAGGTGGTGCCGCCGCGCAGCATCTCGGCAATCGCCAGCGTGGTGCCGTCGGCGACGAACTCGGGGCCGATCACCGCCGCTTCCACCGGCCAGATGTGCTCCTGCAGCCAGGTCATCAGCGGCAGGTCATCCGCAACGCCGCGCAGCAGGGTCATCGGGTTGTGCGTGTGCGCGTTGACCAGGCCCGGCATCAGCGCGGCGTCCGGACGGCTGACCACCTGCGCGGCACGGAAGCGCGCCCGCGCTTCGGCACGCGGCAGCACGGCCACGATCTCGCCGCCACGCACGGCTACGGCATGGTCTTCCAGCACCACGGCATGCGGTTCGATCGGAACGACGTAGCCGGCTTCGATGAGCAGGTCGCAGGCTTCGGGGAGGTGCGGGCTGTCGCTCATGCAGGCTCACTTGGCTGGGGGGAGAACCTCACGGGAGGCGGTAGCGCCGGGCCACGCCCGGCGGCTGTCCGTTGCGGCGCCGTGGACGCCGGCAACGGGTTCCGGGCGATGCCCGGAAAGCCGGGCCTGGGCCCGGCTCACAGGTCATCCGGCTGCGCCGGATTACTTCACGCGCGAGGAGTACTCGCCCGAACGGGTGTCGACCCGGATGACTTCATCCTGGTTGACAAACAGCGGCACGCGGACCACGGCACCGGTTTCCAGCGTGGCCGGCTTGCCGCCACCGCCGGAGGTGTCACCGCGGACGCCCGGATCGGTTTCGGTGATCTTCAGCTCGACGAAGTTCGGCGGCTGCACGAAGATCGGCGCACCGTTGAACAGGGTCACGATGCAGGCTTCCTCGCCCTTCAGCCACTTTTCGGCGCCGCCCATGCCGGCCTTGTCGGCCTGGACCTGCTCGAAGGTCTCCGGATCCATGAAGTGCCAGTACTCGCCATCGCTGTACATGTAGTTCATGTCGGTGTCGACCACGTCGGCCACTTCCAGGTCGTCGGTCGCCTTCATGGTCAGTTCGACCACGCGGCCCGAACGGATGAAGCGGTACTTGACGCGGGTGAACGCCTGGCCCTTGCCCGGCTTGACGTATTCGGTATCGGTGATGACCGCCGGTTCATTGTTGACCAGGATCTTCATCCCGTTCTTGACGTCATTCATGCCCACAGTGGCCATGCTCAAGCTCCTCAAATGGCAAAACCGCCGCGGGTGCGGCGAGCCGGTAGAATGGAAAGCCCACCGGATGCCGGTGGGCGACTGTTTTTCTGCCCCCATGATAACCGCAGGCCCCCTCTCCATGCAGCTTTCCGCCTTTCCCCGCCCGTCGTCGCCGGGTGCACCCGCACGCTGGCAGGAACTCTGGCGCCAGGCGCTGCGCGACCCGCACGCACTGCTGGCGCGGCTGGAGCTGGATCCGGTCGCACTGGGCGTGTCCGAGGCGGCCATGGCCCAGTTCGCGCTGCGCGTACCGGACGGGTTCGTGGCCCGCATGCGCAAGGGCGATGCGGCCGACCCGCTGCTGCGCCAGGTGCTGCCGGTCAATGACGAGATGCAGGTCGTTCCCGGGTTCAGCTTCGACGCAGTGGGCGATGGTGCGGCCAGGAAGGCGACCGGGGTCATCCAGAAGTACCGGGGCCGGGCGCTGCTGATCGCCACCGGCAGCTGTGCAATCAATTGCCGCTACTGTTTCCGCCGGCACTTCGACTACGCCGCTGAGAATGCCGCCAAGGGCGGCTGGTGGGAAGCGGTGGACGCCATCGCCGGCGATCCGGATATCGACGAAGTGATCCTGTCCGGGGGGGATCCACTGTCGCTGGCCACCCACAAGCTGGTCGAACTGACCGACGCGCTGCGGCGGATTCCGCACATCCGTCGCCTGCGCATCCACACCCGGCTGCCGATCGTGCTGCCGGAACGGGTCGACGACGAGCTGCTGGCCTGGCTGGGCAGCCTGCCGTGGCCGCTGGCGATCGTGGTCCATGCCAACCATCGCAATGAGTTCGATGCCAGCGTGGACGCGGCAATGGCGCGCCTGCGTGGCACCGGCGCCCAGCTCCTGAACCAGGCAGTGCTGCTGCGTGGCGTCAACGACAGCGTGCAGGCGCTGCAGGCACTGAGCGAACGCAGCTTTGCCGCCGGCGTGCTGCCCTATTACCTGCACCAGCTGGACCGGGTCGAGGGCGTGGCCCACTTCGAGGTGGATGACACCCGCGCCAGGGAGCTGATCGCCGGCCTGACCGCGCGCCTGTCCGGCTACCTGGTTCCCAAGCTGGTGCGGGAACTGCCCGGCGACCCGAGCAAGCGCCCGCTGTAACGATCCCGCCGGGGTCAGAGCCCTTTCCTGCGGAGAGGGAGCTGCCCCCTGGACCAGGATTCAGACGCCGGACTCGATCATCCGCACCACTTCGGTCGCGGTGACCGGGTGGCTCAGCCAATAGCCCTGGCCAAGATCGCAGCCGCGCTGGGCCAGCAGCTCGAACTGTGCCTGCTGCTCGATGCCCTCGGCAACCACCGTGATGCCCAGCGCGTGGGCCATGGCGATGATCGCCGTGGTCAGCGCCAGGTCGTCCGGATCACGCTGCATGTCGGCAATGAAACTCTTGTCGATCTTCACGCCGTCCACGGGCACCTGGCGCAGGTGGCTCAAGCCCGAGAAGCCGGTGCCGAAGTCGTCCAGCCACACCTTGACGCCGGTGCGATGCAGCTTGTCCAGCAACTGCGCGGCCACCATCTCATCACCGATCACGGCGGTCTCGGTCAGTTCCAGATGCAGGCGCGAAGCCGGCAGCCCCGACTCATGCAGGCACTGTGCGACCAGTGACGGCAGCTCGCCGCCACGCAGCTGCCGGGGCGACACGTTCACCGACACGAACAGATCATCGCCGCCCGCACTGCGCGGCCACTGCGACGCTTCCATGCAGGCCGCGCGCAGCACCTTCGGCCCGATCACCTCGATCAGCCCGCTCTGCTCGGCCACTTCGATGAACACCGACGGCGGGATCGTGCCCAGAGTGGGGTGCTGCCAGCGCAGCAGCACCTCGACGCCGACCATCCGCCGGTCGCGGGTGCGGAAGATCGGCTGGTAGGCCAGGCGCAGCTCGCCGCGCTCCCAGGCGCCGCGCAGTTCCTGTTCCATGTGCACGCGGCGCTCGACAGCATGGTCCATCGCCCGGCTGTAATACCGGTAGCAATTCTTGCCGGCCATCTTCGCCTGGTACATGGCGATGTCGCCGTTCTTCAGCAGTGTGGTCGCGTCTGCGGCATCGTCCGGGAACAGGGTCACGCCGATGGAGGTGCCCAGGAACAGCTCCCTGCCCTGCACCACCAGCGGCTTGCCCAGTTCGCGCACCAGCACCTCGGCCAGCAGCCGCGCATTGGCAGCGACATCGCCGTCGCCGACCAGGATCACGAACTCGTCGCCGCCAAAACGGGCCAGCAGCGCCTCATCGCCCCCGGCCTCGGCGACGGCGCGGCCGATCCGCTGGGCAAACTGCAGCAGTGCTTCGTCGCCCGCTTCATGCCCGAGGGTATCGTTGACCCGCTTGAAATCGTCGATGTCCGCAAACAACAGGCCCAACCGCTGCTTGGACGCACGCGCGGCCATCAGCCGGTGGTCCAGGGCTTCGCGGAACGCCAAGCGGTTGGTCAGGCCGGTCAGTGCGTCGGTGTAGGCCATGTGCCGCACCTCGCGGTCGTGGCGGGCGATGGCATCACGCATGCGGGCGAATCCCCGCACCAGCTCGCCGACCTCGTCGTCGCGGGTATTCTCCAGCAGCGGCGCCTGGTAGTCGCCGGCTTCGATGCGACGGGCCGCCACCGCCAGGTCGCGGATCGGCGCGACCAAGGTGCGCTGCACGTAGAAGATCACCGCCACGCCGATCACCACCAGCAGGCCGAGCATCAGCAGCAGCCAGCCCAGATGACGGCTGCCGACCTGCTGCAGGCGCTCGCCCAGCGTTGCGTTGGCGGCCTGCTCGCGCTGCTGCACTTCGTCCAGCGCCATGCCGACGCGGACGCCGCCGATGCGCTGGTTGCCGACCATGATCGGCATCGTGTTGTCGAGCACCTTTGGCGACTGCTGCACCACCAGCGTCCGCGCGGCGATCGCGCCCGGTGCAAGGGGGTCTCCCATCGGCTGACCGAAGGCGGCGACCTCCACCGAACCGTCGTGCACCAGCCGGCCACGTTCGTCGAACACCAGCACATAGCGCACCACGGGCTGCCGCGACGTGCTGCGCACGAGTGCGCCGACCTGGTCCAGATCGTGGTAGTACAGCGGGTTGGCCAGCGCATCGGAAAGCTCACGGGCAATCGCTTCGCCGCGGCTGCGCACGCTGCGGTCGAACAGTTCATGGATGACGCCGCCGCTGAGGTTGCGCACCTCGCTCTGCATCGCCGCCTGCCGCCCCAGCAGCACCGCCAGGATCGCCACCACCACAAGCATCGCCCCGCCCATCGCGAGCAGGAACCGCGCCTGCATTCCCGAGCCGAGCCACTTCATTCCACTTCCATCCGCACGCGCGTCAATCCTTGTTTCAATTCATCCAGCCGCTGCTGCGCATGCGCGTCGACGCGGTGGAAACCGGAAGTACCAAAAAAACGGTGAAGCGCCGCCTGTGCCTGTGGATCACTGGCCGCCTGCAGCAGGACCTCCTGCAGGCGGTCACGGACGCGTGCATCCAGGTCGGCGCGCACCACCTCCACGGCGCGAGGATAGGGCTCCGTGCGCAACAGTTCGCGGAAGTCGCGCCGGAACGCCCGCGGCATGCGCCGTTCATCGTTCCAGTCCACGCTGCTCACCGCACCCCCATCGGCCACGCCCTTGTGCACGTAGGTGGCGATGTTCAGCTCGCTGCGGGCGAACACATAGCCGACGCTGTCCGTGCCCGGAGCGTCCCACGTACCCGCGAGGATCTGTGGGGACAACCCGTGGCCCAGCAACGTCATCACCGGCACCAGGTAGGCGCTGGTGGATGCGGTGTTCTGCAGCGCAAGGCGGTGGCCCCGCAGGTCCTCCAGCCGCTGGAACGGGCTGTCGCGGCGCACGAAGAATACGGTCTGGTACTCACGCACGCCATTGCGCTCGGTCAGCAGCAACGGCCGCGCACCGCTGCGCTGACCCAGCGCCACTGCGGTTCCGGCGGTTTCCGTGACCCAGTCGACCTGCCCCCGCCGCAGATAGCTGGCCATCTGCTGCGGATCACGCGCCATCAGTATCCTCCCCTCCTGGATGCCGACGTCGTGCATGCGTGCCACCACGTAGTCCAGCAGCGGCTGCAGCTGCTGGTAATGGGCCTTGGGATCGTCGCTGATCCGGCCCAGCACCAGCACCGGATCCGGCGCAGCGCGCACCGTTCCGGCCAGCAGGACCATGGCCAGGCTCAGCAGCGCCCCCTGCATTGCCGTTCGCAGACCCGACACCGGTTTCATCCCCCCCTGGGTATCCGGACAGACTACCCGAAAAAATGAGAACGTCGTCAGCCGTTGTGACTGCCCGGCTTGGCCAGACGCGCCATGCGCTGGGCATCAGCCAGGATGCCGCGCAGCAACCGCACTTCCTGCTCGCTCGGCTCGCTGCGCAGGAACAGGCGGCGCAGCTTGCGCATCGCCGACTCCGGCGCACGGCCCTTGTGGAAATCGATCTCGTCCAGGGTGTCGCCAAGCTGGGCGAAGAAGCTCTCCATCTGTTCGTGGCTGGCCACCTGCTCACGAAAGCCCGGTTCGGCGCCAACGGCAGGCTGGGCGCCGAGCAGCTGCATGCGCACCTCGTAGGCCAACACCTGCACGGCGGCGGCGAGGTTGAGCGAACTGAACGCCGGATCGGACGGAATGTGCACCGCCGCGTGGCACAGCTGCAGCTCCTCGTTGGTCAGGCCGGTCCGTTCCCGGCCAAACACCAGCGCCACCTCGGCACCCTCACCGGCCTTGGCGACCGCACGGGCCGCTGCGTCGGCGGGCAGGTACTCCTCCAGCTGGACCCGGCGTGCGCGGGCCGTACACCCCAGCACCAGACGGCAGTCGGCGACGGCCTCGGCCAGGGTGGCCACCACGGGCGCATCGCCGAGCACGTCCTCGGCGCCGGCCGAGCGGCGGAATGCCTCCTCGTCCAGCGGTTTTTCCGGGGCCACCAGTACCAGGCGGGCCAGGCCCATGGTCTTCAGGGCGCGGGCGGCGGCGCCCATGTTGCCGGGATGCTGGGTTCCGACCAGGACGAATCGGAGGCGGGTGGCGGCGGGGAACTGGGACATGAACAGGGAAAAGGTCGAGCTGGACGATGACCAATGGTAAACTGTGCGGCCGGCCACTGCGCCGGACCCGCTCTTTTCCCCCGCCAGTCCTACCCTTCTGCCTTTCCGGGAGCCCACGCCATGCAGAAACCCGCCGTCACCGTCATGGTCAAGGCCGCCCGCCTCGCCGGCAACGTCCTGTTGCGCAACATCAACAAGCTCGAGGCACTGAACGTGGTGCAGAAGGGGCGGATGGACTACGCCAGCGAAGTCGATGCCGACGCGGAAAAGGTCATCGTCAAGGAGCTCAAGCGCGCGTATCCCGAGTACGGCGTGTTTGGCGAGGAAGGCGGCGTGCAGGGCGAACATCGCCACATGTGGGTCATCGATCCGCTGGACGGCACCAGCAACTACCTGCGCGGCGTGCCCCACTACTGTGTATCGATCGCCCTGGTCGAGAACGGCGAGCCGACCGACGCGGTCATCTTCGATCCGCTGCGCAACGAGCTGTTCACCGCCAGCCGTGGCGCGGGCGCCGTGCTGAACGACCGTCGCATCCGCGTGGCGGATCGCAAGGACCTGGGCGGCACCATGATCCAGACCGGCTTCGCTCCGCGCGAGCGCGCCCGTGCCGGCGCCCAGTTGAAGGCGGTTGATGCCCTGCTGGTGCAGGCCGAGGACATCCGCCGTACCGGTTCCGCTGCGCTGGACCTGGCCTATGTCGCCTGCGGTCGCGCCGACGCCTACTTCGAGGCCGGGGTGAAGGCCTGGGACATCGCGGCCGGCGTGCTGCTGGTGCGTGAGGCCGGTGGCAAGGTGTGCGATTTCAAGGGAGCGCCGCTTGCACGCATGGACAACCGCGGTCCGGAAACCCAGCAGGTGGTGGCGGGCAACCTGAAGGTGGCCGAGTCGCTGCAGAAGGTGCTGGTCAACACGGGCTATGCGGCCGAGTTCGACGCGAAGTTCTGAGCTTCCCTGTAAAGCGGTTCATGGAGACGGCACCTGTGAAGGTGCCGTTTTCGTATCCGCAGTGATCGTGCTTGTCACTTTCTTTGCTCGTGCAAAGAAAGTAACCAAAGAAACACGCCGCCAGGACGCGAGCCGACGTGCTGTGCACGCCGGTTCCCTGCGCTCCTCGGTCCGTCGAGGGACGGTGCGGGAACTCGCTGCGCTCAGACACCCGCACCTCTTCGCCCTCGCCGGACCTGCGGTGCTCGGCTCGCTTAAGGCGGACCCAAGGTCAAGAACCACAGCTGCACGACGATGACGGGTAGCGCCGGGCCATGCCCGGCGAGCGAAGCGGCCGCTTCGCCTTCGACCTTGAAAGTGACACCCCTCCGCAGTCGCGGAAACGATCCTGCGGGCGCGCGTCGATGCCGCCGACGCGCAAACAGAAACGCCCGGCACGGGGCCGGGCGTTCCTGTAGCAGTGCGTTGCAACCGGAGGCTTACACCACCGTCGAGGCCCGCAGCGCGGCGATGCGCTCTTCCAGCGGCGGATGGCTCATGAACAGCTTCTTCGCGGTCGAACCGGCGATGCCGAAGGCGGCGATCTGGGTCGGCAGCGTGCTCTGGCCGTGGTTGAGCTGCAGGCGCTCCAGCGCGGCGATCATCTTCTGGCGACCCGCCAGCGAGGCGCCACCGGCATCGGCGCGGAACTCACGATGGCGCGAGAACCACATCGAGATCATGGTCGCGAACAGGCCGAACACCATCTCCAGCACGAACACGATGATGTAGTAGGCGAACCCGCGGCCGCCACCTTCGCGGTTGCCCGACAGCGCGCTGTCGATGACGCCGCCGACCACGCGCGCCAGCACGATCACGAAGGTGTTCAGCACACCCTGCAGCAGCGCCATGGTGATCATGTCACCATTCGCCACGTGGGCGATCTCGTGGCCCAGTACGGCTTCGGCCTCGTCTTCGCTCATGTTCTGCAGCAGACCGGTGGACACCGCCACCAGCGCGTTGTTGCGGTTGGCGCCGGTGGCGAATGCGTTGATCTCCGGGCCATCATAGACCGCCACTTCGGGCATGCCGATGCCGGCCGCCTTGGCCTGTCGCTCGACGGTAGCCAGCAGCCAGCGCTCGGTCTGGTTGCGTGGCTCGGTGATCACCACCGCGCCGGTGGAGCGCTTGGCCATCCACTTGGACAACAGCAGCGAGATGAAGGAACCGCCGAAGCCGAAAATCGCAGCCATCACCAGCAGGCCGCTCATCTGGTTCGGATTGACCCCCAGCAGCGACATCACGATGCCGGCCAGGATCAGCACTGCAAAGTTGGTGGCTAGAAAGAGTGCGATGCGGGTAAACATGGGAAATTCCGGCTCGGAAGGGGTCGATATCCGCCAATTTGCGGTGCGGTCAGCTTGAATTCAAGCACCAACCTGACCGACGATTCAGCCAGCATGACCTCCCCCCTTTCCTGCGGCCGCTTCGCGCCCTCGCCTACCGGCCTGCTACACCCCGGCTCCCTGCTGGCTGCATTCGGCAGCTGGCTGCTCGCGCGCCATCACCACGGCCTGTGGCGGCTGCGCATCGAGGACATCGATCCCCCACGCACCGTGCCCGGGGCTGCGCACGCGCAGTTGCAGGCACTGGCGGCATTCGGCCTGGCCCACGATGGTCCGGTGCTGTGGCAGAGCGAACGTGGCGATGCTTACCAGCAGGCTCTGGACAGGCTGCTGGCCAGCGGGCTGGCCTTCATCTGCCACTGCAGCCGCAGCGAACTGGCAGCCCGGGGGGGCATCCACCATCGCTGCGTCGCGCGGCAGCCCCGACCGGACCCTGCCGTCCGCTTCCGCGTACCGGCCGGCAGCGTGGTGCAGTTCGACGATGGCCTGCGCGGCCGTCAGGTGCAGGACGTCCACGCCGAGGTGGGTGATTTCGTGCTGCGCCGCGCCGACGGGTGCTGGGCCTACCAGCTGGCGGTGGTGGTCGACGATGCCGCGCAGGGCGTCACCGACGTGGTGCGCGGCGCCGACCTGCTCGACTCCACCGCGCGGCAGATCCTGCTGCAGCAGGCACTCGGACTGGCAGTGCCGCGATACTGGCACCTGCCGCTGCTGCTGGACGCGCCCGGGCACAAGCTGTCCAAGTCGCTGGCCGCGCTGCCGGTCGACAGAGCCCGCCCGGTGCCGGTGCTGCGTCAGTTGTGGGGCCTGCTCGGCCAGTCGCCCGCCGCACTCGAGGGTCACGACGATCTGCACGACCTGCTCGCGGCGGCCCGGCAGGCATTCGATCCGGCCCGCCTGCCACGCACGGACATCCTGTTGCCGACGGGCGCACTTTCCGCGCCGATGTTGCAGAATCCCCCTTCCCCCACCTGAAACCCGGACTGCATTCCATGACATCTCGCGTCGCACTGGTCACCGGCGGAACCGGCGGCATCGGTACCGCCATCTGCCAACGCCTGGCCGACCAGGGCCACCGGGTCGCCACCAACTATCGCGATGAAACCAAGGCCCGCGCCTGGCAGCAGGCGATGACCGAACGCGGCTACAGCGTGTCCATCTTCGCCGGCGACGTGTCCGATCCGGACAGTGCCGAAGCGATGGTGCGCGCCGTCGAAAACGAACTGGGCCCGGTCGAGATCCTGGTCAACAACGCCGGCATCACCCGCGATACGACCTTCCACCGGATGCGTGCGGACCAGTGGCATGACGTGATCAACACCAACCTCAACTCGGTGTTCAACGTCACCCGCCCGGTCATCGAAGGCATGCGTCGTCGCGGCTGGGGCCGGGTCATCCAGATCAGCTCGATCAACGGTCTGAAGGGCCAGTACGGCCAGGCCAACTACGCCGCCGCCAAGGCCGGCATGCACGGTTTCACCATCTCACTGGCGCGCGAGAACGCGGGCTTCGGCATCACCGTCAACACCATTTCGCCGGGCTACGTCGCCACGGACATGGTCATGGCCGTGCCGGAGGAAGTGCGCGCCAAGATCATCGCCGACATTCCGACCGGGCGCCTGGGCAAGCCGGAGGAGATCGCCTACGGCGTGTCCTTCCTGGTGGCCGAGGAGGCCTCGTGGATCACCGGCAGCAACCTGGACATCAACGGCGGCCACCACATGGGCTGGTGATCCGCGCGGGCGCGGCCGGTCACGTGCCGGACCGCACCTGCCTGCGGTCATGCTGCGCAGCACGCAAACCCTTGTTGCGCAACATGATCCGCCGTGAAAGCCAAGCCTGGCGGGGGCTGGGGCGGTTGCAACGGCTGCTGCACTGCGCCATGCTGCGCGTCTACTGTGACGAGTGACCGCTTCATGGCTGCGACCCGCATCATCAAGAAGTATCCGAACCGCCGTCTCTACGACACCGAGATTTCCAGCTACATCACCATCGAGGACGTCCGCCAGCTGATACTGGACGGTGAAGACTTCGAGGTCCGCGACGCCAAGAGCGGTGACGACCTTACCCGTTCGGTCCTGCTGCAGATCATCGCCGACCAGGAGCAGGACGGCGAGCCGATGCTCTCCACCCAGTTGCTGAGCCAGCTGATCCGCTTCTACGGCGACTCCCTGCAGGGATTCATGGGCAACTACCTGGAACGCAGCATGCAGGTGTTCCTGGACCAGCAGCAGCAGTTCCGCCAGCAGATGGGCAACCTGCTGGGCCAGACGCCGTGGGCGATGATGAACCAGCTGACCGAACGCAACCTGGAGCTGTGGCAGGAATTCCAGCGCAGCATGGGCACCGGCTTCGGCGGCCCCCGCCCCGGCGGAACCGGCACGGGAACCGGAACCGGCAGCAAGCCGAACGAACCGGGCACCGGCACCGGCGGCAAGACCCGCCGCTGAGCTACGGCAGGGACTGACATGAAAACGGCGCGCCTTTGGGGCGCCGTTTTCGTCTGCGGGTCATCCGCAGGCAGACGTCAGCGCTTCGCCTTGCACGCCGTGCAGACGCGCTCGACCTTGTAGCCCTTCGCCCTGAGCTTCTCGACCACGCCATCGCTGCCGAGCAGATGCAGCGTGCCAACCACCACCAGCGTGCCACCCTGCCCCGCCTGCAGATAGGGCACCAGCTTCGGCACCCAGGCATCATTGCGGCCGGTATTGATGCGCTGATACAGCTGCGGATACTGCTGGCGCATCTCGGCAGCCATTTTCGTCCACAGCAGGCGCTCGTCACCGCGGCGCCATGCGTCGTGCAGCATGCGCGCCTGTTCATCACCCTTGTCGGCCTGATCGAGGGCTTCGGACAGCATCTGCCGCTGCTCCTGCACCGACATCCCATCAAGCATGCCGATCTGCGTATCGATGTCCTCCAGACCACCGGTGCTGCGCCCGGTCGCCTGTGCGCGCTCCATGAAGTGACGGTCCAGACCGAGGGCCGGGTCCAGGCCCATCTTCTGCATCTGCCCCACTGAAATGCTCAGACCGACAAACCAGGGTTTCATGCCCTGCATCTGCGCCAGCGGCAGCTTGTTCGCGGTGGCGAAGGCCTGCAGCTTCTGCCAGGTCGCTGCATCGAGATCACGCTTCAGCTCGCTGCCGTCGGTGCGCACGGCGGCCTGCACCATGCGGCTGGCCAGCTGCGGCGACTGCATGTCTTCCGGCGAGAGTTCGAACAACACGCGCTGCGAGGCCCCGAAGGCCTGCTCCACGTCGGCCGACAGCGGATAGTCCTGCGGCTTCAACAGATGGAACGAGCCCAGCAGATACAGCCGTGAATCGCCGGGGCCGGTGACCTTCCACAGCAGCGGTACCGGCGGCTTGACCGACGCACCTTCAGCGGCCGGGGCATTGCGGGCCTGCGCCAGTGGCGCCACCGCGCAGGCCAGCAGCAACAGGGCGGCGCGTAACAGGTGTCTGATCATCATGTCAGCCTTCTCCTTCAGGCAGGTGGTAGGCCTTTTCACCCGCGTCCACGCGAAGGTCCAGCCGGTTCTCCGGCGGCGCCAACGGGCAGGTCGCGTAGGGCGTGAACGCGCAGGGCGGGTTGTAGGCGTGGTTGAAATCGATGAGCACGCGGCCATCGGCGCCGGGGGTGCCGGTATCCAGATAGCGGCCAGCGGGATAGCTGCCGCGACCGCTGGTGCGGTCCGCGAAAATCAGGAACAGGGGCTCGCCGGGGGCACCGATTGCCTCCAGCCGCCAGGTCCGGCCATCACGCTCGAACTCGACCGCACCGGCATTGGGCATATCGGTGGTCAGTCCGGTGATGTCGACGATCGGCAAGGTCTTGCCCGGTGCGTGCGCAACGAAGCGCGCCTGCACCTGCCAGTCGGGACCTCCCGGCCAGTACTGCAGGCCGGCGAAATCCCGGCGTGCAGGCGCGTCGGCATGCTTGACCCTCAGCGCATCGCGCGGACCACGCCGGATCAGGCTGAGCTGGCCCTTGCCACCGTCGAAGGCAAGCAGGGTAGGCTGCGGATCCTTGTCGGTATCCATGCGGATGCGCCCCTTCACCGGCTGGCCATTGTGAGTGAGCTCCGCCCCGGCTTCCGGCGTGAACCACCATTGCCGGCCCTCGCGCCGCAGCAGGCCGAGCTTGTCCGGCCCCACTGCCAGGCGGATGCCATTGGTGGCACCGCTGCCAACGAAGTGCGAGCTGTTCTGCAGCCAGTGCAGACCGACCAGCGCCGTCCAGCCATCAGGCCGTGTCAGGTCCTGATAACGCGCCACGCGCCATTGCTGCTGCGCGGCGGCGTATGCCGGATCTTCCACCACCGCAGGCGCCGGCGGCGGCGCCGGGCTGCAGGCTGCCAGCAACAAGACAGCCAGAAGGCCGCCCATTCCCCGATACGCCATCGATGCTCCCCTCAACGTCCGCGCAGGAACCAGCGGTCGATCTCCGCCAGCGAAAAACGGGCCCAGGTCGGCCGGCCGTGGTTGCACTGGCCGGATCGCTCGGTGATCTCCATGTCGCGCAGCAGGGCGTTCATTTCCGGCACCGTCAGCCGGCGATTGGCACGCACAGCGCCATGGCAGGCCATGGTCGACAGCAGTTCATCGCGCGCGCTCGCTACGCGGCGGCTCTGGCCGTGCTCACGCAGGTCGGTCAGCACATCGCGCAGCAGCCCCTCCGGCTCGGCGTGGGCCAGCAGCGCGGGAATGCTGCGCACATGCAGCGAGCCCGGGCCGGCCCGCGTCACCTCGAAACCAAGCGAGGCCAGCGTCGCGGCCTCGCTCTCTGCGGTATCCGCTTCGCGTTCGCCCACCGCCAACGTGATCGGCACGAGCAACGGCTGCGACTGCAGGCCGATACCATCGTGCGCGTTCTTCAGCCGCTCGTAGCCGATGCGTTCGTGCGCCGCGTGCATGTCGACCACGATCAGGCCTTCGGCATTCTCGGCCAGGATGTAGATGCCGTGCAGCTGCGCGATCGCATACCCCAGGGGCGGCACGCCCGCGTCCGCACGGGTGTCCGGCAGGCCGTTTCCGCTCTGCATCGCAGGCTGCGCGGTGTCGCCTTCGCCTGCAGCAGGCGTGGCATAGAGCGCAGCGTAGGCGGCCGGCGCATCGGCAACCTGCAGGCCCAGCGGCTGCTGCGGGCGCCATCCCTGATATCCGCCACCGCCGCCCGCCCCCGAAGCAGGACCACGGACCAGACCGAATCCGGACGCGCCCACGGTCGATGCCGCCGCTGCTGCCCCGGCGTCCGCTGCCTGCCCGGCACCTGCACCGATCTCCTGCGCCGACACGCCGGCTCGGGTATCGGCCAGCGCGTCCTTCAGCGTGCGGTAGACGAAATCATGGACCAGCCGCGCATCACGGAAACGCACTTCGTGCTTGGCCGGATGCACGTTGACGTCAACGCGCGTGGGGTCGAGTTCCAGGAACAGCACGTAGGCCGGTTGCCGGCCATGGAACAGCAGATCGCCGTAGGCCATCTTCACCGCGTGGGCAACGCTGCGGTCGCGCACCGAACGGCCGTTGACGTACAGGTACTGCTGGTCGGTACTGGCCCGCGAATAATGCGGCTGCGCGATCCAGCCGTGCAGGCGCAGGCCCGCGCCGCTGTGGTCCACGCGCACCGCCTGCAGCGCGAAATCATCGCCCAGTGTCTCGGACAGGCGCGCGTCCGAATACAGGTCACCCGGCTTGTAGCGGCGTGATGCCTTGCCATTGTGCGAGACCCGCAGCTCGACGTCCGGCCGCGCCAGCGCCAGCGAGCGCAGCCATTCTTCGATGTGCCCCAGTTCGGTGCGCTCGGCGCGCAGGAACTTGCGTCGCGCGGGCACGTTGTAGAACAGCTCGCGCACTTCCACCGTGGTACCCGGTGCGTGCGCGCGCGGCGTGACCTCGCCGATCTTGCCGCCATCGATCTGCAGCGCGGAACCGTGCTCGTCATCTGCGCGGCGCGACGCCAGGGTGAAACGACTGACCGACGCGATCGATGGCAGCGCTTCGCCGCGGAACCCGAGCGTGGCCACCGACTCCAGATCGTCCAGGTTGGCGATCTTGCTGGTGGCGTGCCGCGAGACGGCCAATGGCAGCTGCTCCGCTGCGATGCCACTGCCGTTGTCGCGGATGCGGATCAGGCGCACGCCGCCTTCTTCCAGGTCGATGTCGACACGGCTGGCGCCCGCATCGATCGCATTCTCGACCAGCTCCTTGACCACCGACGCGGGGCGCTCGACCACCTCGCCGGCGGCGATCTGGTTGATCAGGATGTCCGGCAAAGGCCGGATCGGGCGCGGGCCGGGCGCGCTCATGGGGCAAGGTAGGCAGCAGACTTCATGCGTCGATGATAGCGGAGGTACCGCGTGGAGAGTCGAGCCGGGTCACCTGCGCGATGCCGATGATGCGCCACGCCCCAGGCATGGCCTGTCCAACAGAGGGTGCGGCCTACTTGCTGCCGCCGGCCATGGTGGCGGCCGCGTCGATCTCGGCCTGTGCGCGGGCCGCGTAGAGCGTCCCCGGCGGCGGCTGCCGGCTGAAGAACGTGTGCACGCCATCGAGCACCGCACCGGCGATCTTTCGCTGGTAGCCCGGGTCGATCAGGCGGCGCTCCTCGTCCGGATTGGAAATGAAGGCGGTTTCCACCAGCATCGCCGGCATGTCCGAGGTGCGCAGCACCGCGAAGTTGGCGCGCTCGATGTTTGGCTTGTGGTTGTTGCCGATCCGCTTCAGTCCACCCAGCACATGACCGGCCGCATCTTCGGACGCCTTCATGTAACCGCTCTGCGCCAGATCGAGCAGAACGTTGGCCAACGTGCCTTCGGTCTGCTGCAGGCGCACACCACCGACCAGATCGGCGGCGTTTTCCTTGTCCGCCAGCCAGCGCGCGCGCTGCGACGAGGCACCCTTGGTGGACAGCACGTACACCGATGAACCGGTCGCCGAGCGGTTCTCGGCGGCGTCCGCATGAATCGAGATGAAGATGTCAGCCTTGTTCGCGCGGGCCTTCTGTGCGCGCATCGGCAGCGGGATGAACACGTCGCTGTCGCGGGTCAGATAGGCTTTCAGGCCCGGCGTGGCATTGACCTGACGGGCCAGCTCACGCGCCACCGCCAGGGTCACGTCTTTCTCGCGCTTGCCGGTGGGCCCGATCGCGCCCGGATCCTGTCCGCCGTGGCCGGGATCGATCGCCACCACCAGGTGCCGCATGCCAGGCTGCATGCGGATGCGCGAAGCGTCGCTGGGCATCGCCGGACGCGGCGGTTCGGGCGGCGGCGATGCCGGTACCGGTGCCGGGGCTGGCGGATTGCTCACCACCGCAGCGGTGCGCTGGCCGGCCAGGATCGCCGCGGGCGACGATGCCGGCGGGGTGCTGCTGGCGCTGGTGCCCGCAGCGGCCACCTGCACGGGCGCGGTGGACGGCGCCGGCGTGGGCGCGGCCGGGGCGGCAGCCGTGGCACTGGCCTGCTGCTGCACCTGCGCGGTCAACAACGCGGTAGCGCGGGCGGCGTCGCTGCGCGTCTGCATGCTGGGTGCCGTCGTCTGCGTGGTCGTGGCAACCGGAGCCGGCGCCGCAGCGGCCACGCCCGGGCTGTCACCCGGCCATTCGATCACCAGCTTTGACGCCTCTCCTTCGCGCTGCATCTGCGGGCGGAACGGCGCCACGGATTCCGCAAGATCGAAAACAACACGGAAGGTGCCCGGAACCGGTTGTCCGGTGCGCACTGCCGTCACCACGCCCTGCGCAGCCGGCATCTTCAGGTTGCGCACGGCAGTGGAATCCGGGAAATCGACCACCAGCCGGTTCGGGTTGGCCAGTGACAGCGTCTTGTAGCCGCCACTGCCGACCAGCGAGATTTCCGCGCGGGTGCCGGTGGAGCCTGTATTCAGCTGTACCTGACGGACTTCACCCGCCCACGCACTGAGGCTCGCCAGACCCAGTCCGACGGCGGCACAGATGGCGATGAGACGGTTCCCCAGGCGCATGGCTCAGGATTCAATCACCGCGCTGAACGGAATGCAATACCTTTTTCCTTAATAATCCGTAACCTGCCGATCTTTGTTCTCGTCAGGCGACAGAAACAGGCCGCAAGTCTCCACCTTCGGCCAGCCGCTGCAGCCATTCCAGGCCAGCGTCGCTGAGCGCACTGAGACGCGCCCGGCGCCCCTGGCCCTCGATCTCCAGCGCCACGACCAGGTCCGTCGGCGGCAATGCGCCCGCCCCCCGTTCCGGCCACTCGACCAGCCACAGCACCGCACTGCCCTCGTCCAGGCCCAGGAAATCCAGTTCCCCGGCCTGGCCGATGCGGTACAGGTCCAGATGCCACGCCTCGCCACCACTGGCCAGCGGATAGCGCTCGACCAGGGTGTAGGTCGGGCTGCGGATCGCACCCTGCACGCCCAGCGCACGCAGCAGCGCACGCGCGGTGGTGGATTTGCCGGCGCCGAGGTCGCCGCGCAGCTCGATCAACGCCTGCGGCGGTCGCGTGGCCGCCAGCCACTGCCCGAGCCGTTCGGTGGCATCGCTGTCGGCAAGGAAGAATTCGGTCATGGGGAGCGTTCCGGATTGGCCAGCCGCCGCAGGGGCGCCAGCAGGTCGGTGGGAAGCAGACCACGCGCGCCGTCGATGGCAGCGGCGTCGCCGGCAAGCGCGTGCAGCAGGGCGCCGCCTGCTGCGGCATCGAATGCGTCCAATCCCTGCGCGCGCAGTCCAGCAATGACGCCGGTCAGCAGATCTCCCATGCCGCCGACCGCCATGCCCGGGTTGCCGGCCGCGATCAGCCGCGGCAGCCGCGCAGGTGCCGCGACTACACTGCCGGCACCCTTCAGCACCACCGTGGCGTGATAGCGCTCGGCCAGCGCCTGCGCGCTGCCGAAGCGATCGGCCTGTACCTCGGCGGTACTGCAGCCCAGCAGGCGTGCAGCCTCTCCCGGATGCGGCGTCAGGATGGCATCAGGCACCGCGTGCGGGTTCTGCGCCAGCAGATTCAGGGCATCGGCGTCGATCACCAGTGGACGCCCGCAGGCGAGCACGCTGGCATGCAGCGCACGCGCCCAGTCGTCCTGGCCAAGGCCCGGCCCGATCGCAACGACCCGTGCGCGGTCCAGCAGCGCAGGCAACGCCGCGCCATCTTCCAGCGCATGCGCCATCGCCTCGGGCAGGCGCGCAAGCATCGCCCCCACATGCTCACGACGGGTGCCGACACTGAGCAGTCCGGCACCGGCACGCAGTGCGGCCTCGGCCGCCATCACCGCTGCGCCACCACTGCCGTGGTTGCCGCCCACACACAGCACATGCCCGGACTCGCCCTTGTGGGTATTGGCCCGGCGCGGCGGCAGCAGCGCCCGCAGACGGTCGCCGACCCAACGCTCCGCGCTGGCCGCGATGCCTTCCCGCGCCGCCTCCGGCAGATCCAACGGCGCCAGCCGACGCTGGCCGACATGATCCAGCGCGTCGCCGGTGTACAGGCCCCGGTGGCAGACAATGAACTGCAGGGTGACCGCCGCGCGCACCGCAACGCCGGGCACGCCGCCCTGATCGGCATCGACACCGCTGGGTACATCCAGTGCCAGCACCGGCGCCGGAGAGGCGTTGAGTGCTTCGATCAGCGCCTGCGCCATGCCGGCCGGGGCCCGATCCAGGCCGAGACCGAACAGCGCATCCACGCCGACGTCGGCGACCGGCAGCTGGCCGTCGAATTCGATGCTGCTGCCGCCGGCGGCAGCGAATTCCGCCGCCGCCTGCTGCGCCAGCGGCGTGGCGGGCAGCCTGCCCGGCAGGGTGATCACCTGCACCTGGCGGCCCGCCTGCAGCGCATGGGTCGCCAGTACGTAGCCATCGCCGCCGTTGTTACCGGCGCCAGCCACCACATACAGACTGCGGGCATCCGGCCATTGCTGCAGCAGGCACTGCCAGCCCGCCAGGCCAGCCTGCGCCATCAGGCTCCAGCCACCATCACCGGCAAGCGCCGACGCGCGGGCGTCCAGCGCGCGCGCAGCAGCGGTGTCGAACAGAAGAGAGAGATCGGGCATGCCGGGATTTTATACTGGTGCACATGTCCTCCGTCCCCGCCCCTGCCCCAGCCGACCCGGTCCAGGCCGTGCAGCGCATCCGCGAACTGGCCCGTGCACACGGTTTCCAGCGCTGCGGCATTGCCGGCATCGAGCTGGGCGAGGACGAGGCACACCTGGCCGACTGGCTGGGCCAGGGCCTGTACGGGACCATGGACTGGATGGCACGCCACGGCACGCTGCGCGCACGCCCGGCCGAACTGCTGCCGGGCACGGTGCGGGTCATTTCCGTGGGCATGGACTACAGCCACCGCGACGATACCGAAGCCTGGGCGACCCTGGCCGATCCCGGCCGCGCCTACGTAGCGCGCTACGCGCTGGGGCGCGACTACCACAAGCTGATGCGCAACCGCCTGCAGAAGCTCGCTGCGCGGATCAACGATGAAGTCGCGCCACTGGGCTACCGCGTTTTCGTCGATTCGGCACCGGTGCTGGAACGGGCCCTGGCCCGCAACGCCGGGCTCGGCTGGATCGGCAAGCACACCTGCCTGATCGATCGCCAGGGGGGCTCATGGTTCTTCATCGGCGAGATCTACATCGACCTGCCGTTGCCGGTCGACGCGCCCGCCACTGCGCACTGCGGCACCTGCACGCGCTGCATCGACATCTGCCCCACGCGCGCCATCACCGGCCCGCAGCGGCTGGATGCGCGCCGCTGCATTTCCTATCTGACCATCGAGCATGACGGCGCGATCCCCGAGGACATGCGGCCACTGATCGGCAATCGCATCTACGGCTGCGACGACTGCCAGCTGGTCTGCCCGTGGAACAAGTTTGCCAAGCGCACCGATGAAGCCGATTTCCGCGCACGCAACAACCTGGACACCGCGCGCCTGGATCAGCTGTTCGCCTGGGACGAGGCGGAATTCCTGCGCCGCACCGAAGGCAGCCCGATCCGTCGCAGCGGCCATGAGCGCTGGCTGCGCAACATCGCCGTGGCACTGGGCAACGCGCCGACAGCACCGCAGACCCTGGCCGCACTGCAGACCCGCATCGATGATTCCTCGCCGCTGGTGCGCGAGCACGTGCAGTGGGCACTGGCACAGCACCGCACGACCTGAGCCGGGCGTGCCCGGCGCGCGCCAACGTGCGATCCTGAGTGCCCGCTCCACCCGCAGCGCGCCGCACCCATGCAGCCACGCAACAACGACATTCTCACTCCCAGCCAGCTCAACACGCTGGCACGCGACCTGCTGGAAGGCAGCTTCCCGGCGATCTGGGTCGAAGCCGAACTGGGCAGCGTGGCCCGCCCTGCGTCCGGGCACCTGTACTTCACCCTGAAGGACGCACGGGCACAGCTGCGTGCGGCGATGTTCCGGATGAAGGCGCAGTACCTGAAGTTCGTACCGCGCGAGGGCATGCGCGTGCTGGTGCGTGGCCGGGTGACCCTGTACGACGCACGCGGCGAGTACCAGATGGTGCTCGACCACATGGAGGAAGCCGGTGAAGGCGCGCTGCGGCGGGCGTTCGAGGAGCTGAAGGCGCGCTTGGACGCCGAAGGCCTGTTCGATCCTGCACGCAAGCGGGCGCTGCCCGCGCATGTGCGGCGGCTGGCGGTGATCACCTCGCCGACCGGCGCCGCCGTGCGCGATGTGCTGAGCGTACTGGGCCGTCGTTTCCCGCTGCTGGAGGTGGACCTGCTGCCGACCCTGGTGCAGGGCTCCAGCGCCGCCGCGCAGATCACCCGCCTGCTGCAGGCAGCCGATGCCAGTGGTCGCTACGACGTGATCCTGCTGACCCGCGGCGGCGGTTCACTGGAAGATCTATGGGCGTTCAACGACGAAGCGCTGGCGCGCGCGATCGCCGCCAGCGATACGCCGGTCGTGTCGGCCGTCGGCCACGAGACCGACTTCAGCCTGAGTGATTTTGCCGCCGACCTGCGCGCGCCGACACCGTCGGTGGCGGCCGAGCTGCTGGTCCCCGACCAGCGTGACCTGGCCCTGCGCCTGCGCCGCAATGCCGCGCGGCTGGCACAGCTGCAGCGCCACGCGGTAGGACAGGCCATGCAGCGCGCCGACCGTGCGCTGTTGCGATTGAATGCGCAGAGTCCGCAGGCCCGGCTGGACCTGTTGCGGCGCCGTCAGCTGGAGCTGGGCCGGCGGCTGCACGCGGCGTTCAACCAGCAGCAGGAGCGCCGTGCCGCGCGCCTGCGCCATGCTGCCGCGGTGCTGCGTGGCCATCATCCGCAGCGCCAGCTGGACGCGATGCAGCGTCGCCTGTCGGCCCTGCGCGGACGCCCCCATGCAGCGATGCAGCGGCTGCTGCAACGCGATGCGCTGCGCCTGCGCGGCCTGGCCCGGTCCCTGGAAGCGGTCAGTCCATTGGCCACGGTGGCACGCGGTTACAGCATCGTGACCCGTGCCGATGATGGTGCACTGGTACGACAGGTTGAACAGGTCCAGCCCGGCGACGCACTGCAGGCACGCGTGGGCGACGGCGTCATCGACGTGCAGGTCACCTCGGTCAGGTAAGCGGGGGCCAAGGCGCAGCCCGGCGTGCGCCTTCCTACCTGGCCGCCTCGCAGAACTGCTTCCGGTACTCCAGCGCCTTCGGCATCAGGGCCTGCAGATTCTGGATCCGGGTTCCCGGGTTGGGATGGGTGGAGGCAAACTCCGGCGGCGACTGACCACCACTGGCCTGGCCCATCCGCTGCCACAGCGGCACCGCTTCGCGCGGATCGAAACAGGCAGCCGCAGCCAGCATCAGCCCCACCTCATCGGCCTGGGTCTCGTGGCTGCGTGCGTAGGGCAGCAGATAGCCATAACCCATCGCCGACATCACCATCTGCTGCTGCTGCGCATCCATGCCACTGGCAGCCCCTGCCATCTGCCCGATCTGGGTCAGCTTCTGCTGTGCCATGCGCTGCGCTCCATGGCGCAGCAGCGCATGGGCGATCTCATGCCCCATCACCACCGCCATCGCATCCTTGGTCCGCGCCACCGGCACCAGACCGGTATAGACCGCCATCTTCCCGCCCGGCAGGCAGAAGGCGTTGGCCTGCTCGGAGGGGATCACGTTCACCTCCCACTGGAAGCTGCGCGCGAAATGGGCCGGCTCCACGCCATGCTCCCGCGCCAATGCGGTCTCCACCACATCGACCTTGGCGATCAACCGCTCGGCAATCGCACGCACGTCACGCGAGATCTGCGCGTTCGGGTCCAGTGGCCGCTCCTGCGCCAGGATCTGCTGGTAGGCCTGCAGGCCCAGCGCGGTTTCCTGCTGGGCATCCAGGCTGCTGTCGATCATGACCTTCTCGCCGGTATAGGGATCGACCGTCCGGTTCGAAAACCAGTAAAAGGCCGCGTAACCCGCCGCCAGCAGCAGTACCCACCAGCGGATGTTGCCGAACAGGCCACGCCGCTGCGGGCCCTGCGGCGAGCGGGAAAATGGGTCGTTGCGCATGCGGTGGTCTTCCGGCTGGCCCCGCCGGCCGGCGGGCACGGCGCAATCTTAGTGTGCCGGAGCCCGCGCCGGGTGAAGCCGGCCGCTCAGATGCCGCGTACCAGGCGGAACCCGATGCGGGCGTTGGTGGTGTCCGAGTCCTGCGACTGCCGCCAGGCCGCCCGGGTCTGCTCGGGAGAGTTCGCCCAGTTGCCTCCGCGGATCACCCGCGCCCGGCAACCCGGGTTGAACCAGGCCACGCCGTCGGAGGGCGCACGCCGGTAGCTGGAATGCCAGCAGTCGGCCACCCATTCGCTGAGATTGCCGGCCATGTCGTGCAGGCCGAACGCGTTGGCCCGGAAGTTCGCCACCGGCGCCGGGCCCCACCAGCCATCGCCATAGCCGATGAACGCGTTGTGCCAATGCCGGCCAGACGGCGAGACATCCTTGCTGCCGGTGAAGTTGCCGCTGCCCGGCGGGGGCGTGCCTGTATCCCCCCAGGGATAACGGCCGCTGCTGCCGGCGCGCAGCGCATACTCGAACTCGGCCTCGCTGGGCAGCCGGTAGCTGTAGCCGGTCTGCTCGGACAGCCACGCGGCATAGTTTTCCGCGTCGCGCACGCTCACATGCATCACAGGCGCATTGCCCAGCGCGCGCGCGCCGTCGTAATCCGAGCGCCAGTCGACACCGCTGCGGCGGATGAAGTTGCCGCTGCGCTCGTCATAGACCACCGAATGACCGCGACGGGTCGCGCGTGGGCGGGCATTGGTGGCTTTGACGTAGCGCTCGAAATCGCTGACGGTCACCTCGGTGATGGCCATCGCGAAACCGCGGTCAAACCGCACGTAATGCGAAGGGCGCTCGGCATCGGTGGCGCCGGGCTCGGCATCCCCTGCGCCCATCTGGAAGCCGCCATGCGGCACCACCACCATCTGCGGGCCACGCCCGCCATCGCGCATCGCGTCGCTGAACACCTGGCCGGGACGGAAACTGCCGTAATGGGTTGCCAGATCGATGCGCTCGCGCAGCTGCGCCACGACCGCGTCGCCGGGCAGCGCGATGCGCAGTGCTTCGGCCAGCTTCTCGCGTGCAGGTTTCAGGCCCTGCGGCGTCGCCAGGTCGCGCAGGCCCTCGTCGCGCAGCTGCGCCAGGGTGTTGGCCCGGATCTGCTCGATGCGCTCGAAGGCGTCGGCAATGGTCGGCGAGGAATCACGGACCTTGCTGGCTTCGGCCAGCCAGGTGCCGGCACTGGCGAAGTCACGGCGGCGGGCGGCCTCCTCGGCACGCCGGATCAGGCCGCTCTCCGCCGCAGCAAGGCCCTGGCGTGCGCGGCGGTTGCCCTCGTCAAGCGCCAACGCCTCACGGAAACTGCCGATCGCGCCGTCACCGTCCTCGCCGATCCGGTCCGCGCGCAGGTCCTCCTCGCCGGCCCGGTTGTAGGCCACCACGCGTTGCGCGATCTCCACCCGCGCCTGCAGGGCACGCACCTTTTCATCGTCAGGGGCCAGGGTCAGCAACACCAGCGCCTGGCGTCCCGCTTCGGCCAGCGCCTCGCGCTGCTGCAGCGGCCGCACCAGCAAGGCATCGGTCTGCTGCAGCAGGCGCTGGCGGGCACGCTGCAGGCCAGCACGGGCCTGGCGGTCGTCAGGCACCTCCTCCTGCACCGCCAGCCACAGCGGGATGGCGGCATCGCCATCCTCGTACAGCCGATCCTGGGCAAACGCCTGCTCGGCGGCCCTGCGCAGCTGCGCCAGGCTGCGCCCCTCCCGATCGACACGGGGCGGCGTCCACTGCTGCACGTCTTCGGCGGCATCCTGACCGGCGATGGTCACGCTGCCCTGCACCGCCGGCCGATCCTCCGGCGTCGGCGGCGATGCCGCCTGGCCGGAACCCTCGCCGGCCTTGCCTGCCGGTGTCGGCGGTGACGGGGTGCAGGCGACCAGAGCCAGGGCCAGGCTGGCGCACAGCGCGGACGACAGCGGAAAACGCAAGCAGAGCCTCCTTCGGCACGGACGCGGACCGACGTTAGGCTATTCTCCCCTGCCTGAGCAAACCCGAGTAGCAGGCCCTGACCCGTGGCAATCTGGATCACCACCCCCGCCGAGCTGGATGCGTACTACCAGCAGCGTCCCACCCGCATCGGTCTGGACACCGAATTCATCCGTGAACGCACCTTCTGGCCGCAACTGGCGCTGGTGCAGATGGCGGTCGGCGAGGACATCCTGCTGATCGATCCGCTGATTCCCGGCATGCCCGAAGCACTGGCCCCCTGGCTGACCGATACGTCGATCATCAAGGTGATGCACAGCGCCAGCGAGGATCTGGTGGCCTTCAAATGGACCTGCGGCGTGCTGCCACGACCGCTGTTCGATACCCAGATCGGCGCGGCGCTGGCCGGCATCGGTGCCGGCATGGGCTACCAGAAGCTGGTGCAGGAGATCACCGGCGTGACCCTGGCCAAGGGCGAGACCCGCTCGGACTGGATGCGCCGCCCGCTCTCCGAGTCGCAGCTGCAGTATGCCGCCGATGACGTCGAGCACCTGTTCGCGCTGCATGACGCGATCGACGCGAGACTGCAGGCGATGGGACGCCAGCAGTGGCTGCACGACGACGCTGAACGCCTGTTGGCCAGCGTCGCCAACGATGAGGACCGCTGGCCGCACCTGTCCATGCGCTCGGCCCAGTTCCTCGATGCCGAGGCACAGCGACGCCTGCTGCGCCTGCTGCGCTGGCGCGATGTGCAGGCACGCCAGAGCGACCGGCCGCGCAGCTGGATCCTGGACAACGAACTTGCCGCCCTGCTGGCGCGCTCGCCACCGGCCGATGTCGACGCGCTCGCCAAGCTGTTCGAGCCGTTCCCGAAGGCGCCGCGCAAGCTGACAGCCGCCGTGTGGCAGGCCCTGGACACTCCGCTGGCCGACGAGCAGGACGCGCCGCTGGCAACCCAGCCCACCGACAGCAGCAAGAAGACGCTGAAGAAAATGCAGGACGCCGTGGCCGAATGCAGCCGTGAACTGGGCCTGGCGGACGGCGTACTGGCCTCGCGCAAGCACCTGGAAAGCTACCTCGAGCACCGCCAGTGGCCGTCGGCGCTGGCCGGATGGCGCCAGCAGGCGCTGGAATCGCGCCTGCAGCCATTGTTGCCGGTGCGCTGACAACGCGCTGCAGCAACGGGAAGGGGCGGCCAGGATCACCGGGCCGCCCCTTCCCGCAACCGTTCGATTACCAGTTCATGTTCAGCGACACGCCCACGGTACGCGGCTCGTTGTACACCGCGGCCATGTAGTTCTCGATCACGCCCTTGAGATTCTTCTCGTTGGTGATGTTGCGTGCGAACAGCGCGACTTCATAGGCACCGTAGTTGCCGGAGTAACCGATCTTCAGGCCGCCCTCGAAGTCCCCCTTGGAGTTGAACTCCTTGCTGTCATACAGCACGAAGCTGGTATAGCCCTGCTTGTTCCAGTCGGTGGACACGAACATCGTGGCCGCGTCGCTGACCGGGAAATCGTAGCGTGCGGCCAGGTTGACGTTGTACTTCGGTGCGTTCGGCAACGGGTTGCCGTCGATCTGCGCGAAGGTGTTCGCACCCACCTTGATGGTCGGATCATCCACCGTGCACACCACCTGGCCATTCAGGCCGCAGACCTGCGCGTACACGCGCTTGTCCTTGATTTCGCTGTGCAGCAGGCTGACACCGGCGCTCAGGGTCAGGTTGGGAACCGGACGCAGTTCCATGTCTGCTTCGAAACCATACGCCTTGGCCTTGTCTGCGTTGAACAGCACGCCGTTGCCGTCCGAATCGTTGCCGTTGAGCTGGATGTCGTTGACGGTATAGGTGAACGCGGTGGCGTTCAGGCGCAGGCGGTTGTCCCACAGGCTGCTCTTCACGCCGGCCTCCCAGGACAGGATGGTCTCCGAGTCGGCGGTGGTGAAGTCGGCATTGAACACCGCCGAACGGCCCTGGATGGTGGGCCCGCGGAAACCGCGCGCCACCTTCGCATAGACGCTGACGTCCGGCGTGATCTGGTACATCGCACTCAGGTCCCAGCTGGGCGTGGTATCGGACATCCTGACGTCGGTGCGGCCCTTGTAGGTCACCACACCGGCAGCGGTGTCGGCGGTCTTCAGCAGCCGGGTGTGCTTCTCGTCGCGGGTCTGGCGCAGGCCGGCGGTCACCGTGAACCTGTCGGTGAAGGCGTAGCTGAGCTGGCCGAAACCGGCCCAGGAGGTGTTCTTGTTGCGCAGGCGTACCCAGTTGTTCGGATTGCGCGCAGCGCCCTGCAGGAACCAGGCACGCTGGTAGAAGTCGGTGGTGTCGCTGCCGTTGAAATAGAACGCGCCGGCCTGCCACTGCAACGCGCTGTCGTCATGGCTGGCCAGACGGAATTCCTGGGTCCACTGGTCCAGGTCGCGGATCCGGCCCATCGACTGGCCGTAGCCATTGGGCACGCCGTTGACCGGGTAGTTCACCGCAGCACCGCCATCGGTATCGCCACGGCTGTAACCGGAGGTGGTTTCATACGCGGTGATCGAAGTGAAGTCGATCGCGCCGAAGTCGTAGCGCGCCTTCACCGAGCCACCGTAGGTCTTGTAGGCCTGCGGGTTGTTGTCGGCTTCGTCGTAGGCGACCTGGTCGCGCGGCACGTCGGTGCGGTTGGAACCCTTGGTCAGCGCACCGCGCAGGAACAGGGTCGAGGTGCCTTCGTAATCGCGCGCGTGTGCCGAGGCAAGGATCGAGAACTGCTCGCTCGGCGTCAGCAGCAGTTGGGCGCGGACGTTGCGGTCATCGAAACCGCCCATGGCGTTCTTCTTCGGGCTGACGGTGCCATCCGCACTCGGGCCGCTGTAGGTGTTGTCGACATAGTCGTCGCGATGCTGGTACAGGGCCGACACGCGGAACGAGGCGATATCGTTGATCGGACCGCCAAAGCCGCCATCGATCGACACGCTGTTGTAACTGGCGTAGCTGGCGCTGACGCGGCCGGTGTAGTCCTGCGTCGGCTTGAGCGTGTCGAACTTGACGATGCCGGCCGTGGTGTTGCGGCCGAACAGCGAACCCTGCGGGCCGCGCAGCACTTCCACCTGGTCCACGTCGTAGACCGGATTGGACTTGAGCACCACGTGCTCCAGCACCACGTCATCCTGGATGATCGACACCGGCTGGGAAGCACCCAGATAGAAATCGATGTTGCCCAGCCCGCGGATGTAGAAGCGCGGGAAGATGCGACCGGTGGTGGTTTCCGCATACAGGCTCGGCACGCGGCCGGACAGCGCCAGCAGGGTGTCGTCGCCGCCGGCGGTGAAGTCGCGCATGCGCTCGCCCTGCACGACGCCCACCGACACCGGCACCTCCTGCAGGTTCTGCTCACGGTGTTCGGCGGTCACGGTGATGGTATCCAGCCCGGTGGGGGTCGGCGCACTGTCCTGCGCCGCGGCGCCGAAGCTGCCGACCAGCGCCAGGCCTGCGCAGGCCAGCGCGAGCGGATGGCGACGGAAGGAAACGAGGGAAGACGACATGCCCGACAGACGGCGGGAATCGGTATGGGAAGGCATCGAAAGCTCTGAGGAGACGTCCGGGCGGCCTGCGCGGGCCGGGCGGCGAGAAAGGGAACTGCTGCGCAGACTGGGGATTATCCTCCAAATTGTTACGATTTCGTTTCGCGCAACGGAATCGCACGAAAGCCGGCGGACTCGGCACAGTCGCCTATGGCCACGGCCGGGCGCGTCGCTTGGCAAGGCCGACCGCCAGCGATACAATGACAGCGCACTACGGGGCCATAGCTCAGCTGGGAGAGCGCGTCGTTCGCAATGACGAGGTCAGGAGTTCGATCCTCCTTGGCTCCACCATCCACATGCCCACCAGGGCATGAAAAAGGCCGGAACTCCTGACACCCAGGGTCCGGCCTTTTTCGTTGCACGCCCCGGGCTACCGGGCCGATGAGACGCGCGACCTGCGCATGACCGAGCCCGGTGGCGACAAACCCAGCATCGGGCAGCCGCTGGCCCGAGCCGAGGGCGCTTGCAGCAATGACGCGTCAGGCGGGCTCCTGCCCACCATCCTTGCGCCGTGGACTGCGCGAGTGGGTGTCACGTACCTGCTGGTCGCGCTGTCCCGGACGCTGCTTGGCGACGTCGTCCTGCTTCCGGTCCTGGCGGCTTTCCTGCACCCCCTGGCGTGGATCGGGCGTGTCCTTTTCGTGTCTGCTCATGCGTGGCTCCGCCGCCGGCGGAGGCCGGCGCTGGTGCCACGCTAGAGGTCGCCGGGTAACGGACGGGTCAGTCCGGCGCGAACGCCATGTGCAGCCGCCGGCCGTCCCCTCAGGTGCGATTGATGGATATCCCGCCGTCCACGCGCATCGCACTACCGGTCACGAAGCTGCCTTCATCGCTGGCCAGGAACAGCGCAGCGTTGGCGATCTCTTCCGGCCCGGCCAAGCGCTTGAGCGCATGCAGCGACCGCACGAAGTCCAGCGCATCCTCGTCTGGCGCAGCCTGCCGGCCCATCTCGGTGTCGGTGCCGCCGGGCAGCAGCACGTTGCAACGCACGCCCCGTGCGCCGTACTCCGCGGCGATCACCTGGCTCAGGCCGATCAGCCCGGCCTTGCTCGAGGCGTAGGCGGCCATGCCGGGCAAGCCGACGGTATGGCCGACGATGGTGCCGACGAACACCAGCGAGCCGCCGCCCCGCGCCAGCAGGGCTGGCAACTGCGCACGCGCGGCGTGGAAGGCTGCATCGAGGTTGGTGGCCATCACCTGCCTCCAGGCGTCCACCGGAAACTCCGCAGCGGGCACGCCCGGCCCCAGCATCCCGGCATTGTTGATCGCGATGTCCAGGCCTCCGAAGGCCCGCTTCGCCAGGTCGACCAGCACCTGTGCAGTGTCCGGCCCGGCGACATCGGCGGCATGCACCACCGCCTCGCCGCCGGCAGCACGGATTTGATCGGCCAGCGCCTGCAACGGCTCCGGCTGCCGCGCGTTGAGCACCAGCCTTGCGCCCTCGGCGGCGAAACGCAGCGCGCAGGCGCGGCCGATGCCGGCGCTGGCACCGGTGATGAGGGCGATCTTGTCGTGCAGGCGCATGTTCGGGGTCCAGGCAGTGAAGTGGACCCTACGATGTCGCGCCCCTGCCCCGTTGACACTCCGTTTCCGGGCCCTGCCGGCGCGTGCAGGAAACGGAGTTTCCGCCAGCGGGGCACGTGCCAGAATCGACGCATGGACACTGCCATCGCAACCACCGATGCCCGCGTCGAACGCGTCTGCCGCCACCTGCAGGCCCGTCTCGACGAACCCTCGCTGCAGGAGCTTGCCGAACTGGCGGGCTGCAGCCCCACCCGGCTGCATCGCCTGTTCAAGCAGGCCACCGGATTGACCCCGAAGCAGTATGCGGCGGCCCTGCGTGCCGATCGGCTGCGCACAGGACTGCAACAGCAGGCGCGCATCACCGATGCCTTCCACGACGCCGGCTTCGGCTCCAGCGGCCGCTTCTACGAGAACGCGCCGCGCCTGCTGGGAATGACGCCCCGGCAATGGCGCAGCGGTGGACGCGGTGAGGTGATCCATTTCGCCATCGCCGAAAGCTCGCTGGGCAGCGTACTGGTGGCCAGCAGCAGCATCGGCGTGGTGGCGATCCTGCTCGGCGACGATCCGGAAGCGCTGCTGCAGTCGTTGCAGCAACGCTTCCGCCAGGCGGAGCTGGTCGGCGCTGACAGTGGCTACGAGCAGCTGGTGGCGCAGGTGGTCGGCCTGGTCGAGGATCCGGCACGTGGCGCGACACTGCCACTGGACATCCGCGGCACCGCCTTCCAGCAGCGCGTCTGGCAGGCGCTGCAGCAGATTCCCCAAGGGCAGACCGCATCGTATGCCGACATTGCCGCGCGCATCGGCGCACCGCGCTCCAGCCGCGCGGTCGCGCGTGCCTGCGCCAGCAATCCACTGGCGGTGGCAGTGCCATGCCATCGCGTGGTGCGCCGCGATGGCGATCTGTCCGGCTATGCCTGGGGTGTGGCCCGCAAGCGCGAACTGCTGCGCCGGGAGAAAGCCGCCAACGGCTGATGCCGCCGCATCAGGACCGGTGGATGCCGACCGTGGCCGGCTCGCGCCGTGGCAGCGCCGGGCCATGCCCGGCGGACACCGGCGAGAGCTCAGTCCAGCTTCACCACCAGCTTGCCGAAGTTGCGCCCCTGCAGCAGCCCGAAGAAGGCATCCGGTGCGCTCTGCAGCCCTTCGACCACGTCCTCGCGGTACTGGATGCGCCCTTCCCGCAGCCAGTGCGCCATCTCGCGCTCGAACTGCGGCCACAGGTGGTTGAAGTCGTGCACGATGAAGCCGCGCACCGTCAGCCGCTGCCGCAGGATCTGGCTGAACAATGCCGGCAGGCGATCGGGCCCGGGATGCTCGACGCCGCGCGCGTTGTAGGTGGCGATGGTGCCGCAGACCGGAATGCGGGCGAAATCGTTGAGCAGTGGCAGCACCGCGTCGAGTACGTGGCCGCCGACATTCTCGAAGTAGACGTCGATGCCGTCCGGCACGGCGGCGCGCAGCTGCGCGGCGAAATCAGCCGCGCGATGGTCCAGCGCCACATCCACGCCAAGCGATTGCAGGTAGGCACGCTTGCCATCGCCACCGGCAATGGCGACCACGCGGGCGCCCTGCAGTTTGGCCAGCTGGGCGACGGTTGCCCCCACCGGCCCGGTCGCAGCGGCGACCACCAGCGTCTCGCCCGACTGCAGCCGGGCGATTTCATGCAGGCTGGAATACGCGGTGAATCCCGGCATGCCATACACGCCGAGTGCCGTGCTCAGCGGCAGGCCCGCCGGGTCCAGCCGACGCCCCAGCACCTGCGCATCCAGCACCGCATGGGTCTGCCATCCACCCGGCGCCAGGAACAACTCGCCCACCGCGATTCCCGCCGCATTCGACTGCAGCACTTCGGCGACGGTCTGCCCTTCCATCACCGCACCCACGGCAACGGGAGGCGCATAGGAAGGTCCCTCGTCCATGCGCCCGCGCATATACGGATCCAGCGACAGATAGCGGTTGCGCAGCAGCACCTGTCCTGCGGCGGGCGCCGGCAGCGGCGACTGCTCCAGGCGGAAATTGGCAGCGATCGGCGCACCCTGCGGCCGCGAGGCGAGGACGATGCGGGTGGTGGTCGGTTGATCAGCCATGGGATGGACTCTGCTGCGGACAGCATTGGACAGGAGGGGCGACAATACGCCGCGACGATCGGCGCGTGCGGCGGCGAAAACAGCGTTCCATCGCCTGCCTGATGCAACCGCGGCCGCATGCCTTGCCCCTGCGTGTTTGCCGATGCGGGCGGCCCGCTGATTTCCGCTGCAGGCGACGATCCTCGCCGCCGCCGCGACCACCCGCCTCGTCCGCCATCGACCTGCGCCGCCACCTCGGCACGACGCAGGATCAACCACTTGCGCCCGCGCAGACGGCAATGTGAAGGTTTTTTTCCAAAATGCTTGCCGAAGACAGCCGACCTCCGTAATATGCGCGTCCTTGGCAGCGACGTCGCTGCAACGAAACACGTGGCCGAGTAGCTCAGTTGGTAGAGCAGGGGATTGAAAATCCCCGTGTCGGCGGTTCGATTCCGTCCTCGGCCACCACGTTCGAAGGCCTGCAGAAATGCAGGTCTTTTTTTTCCGGCCACCGCTGTCGATCGCGGTCTGCCGCACAATCTGGCCGAGTAGCTCAGTTGGTAGAGCAGGGGATTGAAAATCCCCGTGTCGGCGGTTCGATTCCGTCCTCGGCCACCATGCTTGAAGACCTGCAGAAATGCGGGTCTTTTTTTGTTTCCGGCGCGCCATGCAGGCGGTTGACGAAACATTCACACCGGCACGCAGCACGCCCCCTACGCTCCAGTGTCCTGCCCGGAGTCTGCCGATGCATCTGCGCCCTGCCCTGTTCGCCTGCCTGCTGCTGGCGTCGCTGTCCGCGACCGCCAGCGAACCCGTGCGCGCCGTCGATGCGCTGGACATCGACCGCTATGCCGGCCAGTGGCACGAGATCGCCCACCTGCCCGTGTCGTTCCAGAAGCGCTGCGTTGGCGACATCACCGCCCACTATGCATTGCGCCGCGATGGCCGCATCAGCGTCACCAATGCCTGCCGCAATGGCGACGGCGAACGCGTGGTGGCTGAAGGCGTGGCCCGGCCCGTGGCCGGACATCCCGGCCAGTTGCAGGTGCGCTTTGTCCCCGACTGGCTGAGCTGGGTGCCGCTGGTCTGGGCCGACTACTGGGTGCTGGCGCTGGATCCGGACTACCAGTGGGCGATGGTCGGCGGCCCTGACCGCAAGTATCTGTGGATCCTGTCGCGCCTGCCGGAGATGGACCGCGCACGGTTCGAACAGCTGAAGGCCAAGGCCGAGGCGATGGGCTACGACCTGGCGCCGCTGCGCCTGATGGCGCCGATACGCGACGCACCGGCCGACTGAGCCGCCCTCCGGCTGCGCGCAACGCGCCCGCTCCGGCGCTGTGCGTGTCCGGCCGCCATCTTCACGCGCTACCCTCTGCGGCGGGTCGCCACAGGCGATCCACTGAACCATACGCCGTAGTATGCTTACGCCAACGCACCCCCTTCAGAGGACTTGCGCCCATGTTGCACCGTTTCCGTACCGTCTTGATCGTCCTGTGCACCCTCGCCCTCGCCGCCTGCAGCGACGGCATCGTCAAGCGCGTCTCGGAACCGGCCGCCAGCCTGCAGCAGCTGACCGTCCGCGCCGACGGCAACTGGACCGTGGCGCTGCGCCTGCAGAACTACAGCTCGATGCCGATGACGTTCGACGATGTGTCCCTGGCGCTGAGCGTCGGCGACAGCGAAGCCGGCACCCTGCAGGCCCGTCCCGGCATCTCCATCGGCGGCACCTCCGCCGACGTCATCACGGTCGACCTGGTGCCCAGCTCGGCCGCACGCCTGGTGGTGGCCGATGCGCTGGCCGGCAACCGCACCCTGGCCTATGGCCTGAAAGGTTCGGTGACAGCCACGCCGCAGGAAAAGAAGCAGCGCAGCTTCGACGTCAGCAGCCGCAGCACGTTGAACCAGGCGCCGGGCCTGCCGGGCGTGCTGCGCTGAACACCGCTTTCCATCGCGGCGCACCGCGCCGTTCTCCCTGTCCCTGATCGAGACGTATCCGATGAGCAGCTACACCGCCCCGCTTTCCGACCTCCGTTTCGCCCTGCACGACGTGCTCAAGGTCGAACCGCTGTTCGCCCGCCTGGGCTTCACCGACGCCACCGCCGACGTGGTCGATGCCGTGCTGGAGGAAGCCGGCCGTTTCAGCGCGAGCGTGCTGGCCCCGCTCAACAGCGTGGGCGATGAAATCGGCTGCGTGCTCGACCAGGCCACCGGCGAAGTCACCACCCCGCCTGGCTTCAAGCAGGCCTATGACCAGTTCGTCGACGGCGGCTGGACCGGCCTGACCGCCGCACCCGAGCTGGGCGGCCAGGGCCTGCCGCACACCCTGGGCGTGCCGCTGAACGAAATGATCAACGCTGCCAATCTGGCGTGGGGCAATTTCCCGCTGCTCTCGCACGGCGCCATTGAAGCGCTCAAGCAGCACGGCGAAGCGTGGCAGCACGACGCCTTCCTGAAGCCCCTGATCGAAGGCCGCTGGACCGGCACCATGTGCCTGACCGAACCGCACTGCGGTACCGACCTGGGCCTGCTCAAGACCAAGGCCGAGCCGAACGCCGATGGCAGCTACGCGATCACCGGCACCAAGATCTTCATCACTGCCGGCGAGCACGACCTGACCGGCAACATCGTGCACCTGGTGCTGGCCAAGCTGCCCGACGCGCCGCCGGGTGCAAAGGGAATCTCGCTGTTCGTCACCCCGAAGTTCAAGGTCGACCGCGAGGGCAACGTCGGCGAGCGCAACGCGCTGCGCTGCGGCTCCATCGAGCACAAGATGGGCATCAAGGGCTCGGTCACCTGCGTGATGAACTTCGACGGCGCGCAGGGCTATCTGGTCGGCCAGCCGCACAAGGGCCTGCAGGCAATGTTCACCATGATGAACACTGCGCGCCTGGGCGTCGGCCTGCAGGGCATCGGCCTGTCCGAACGCGCCTATCAGAACGCGCTCAAGTACAGCCGTGAGCGTCTGCAGTCGCGCGCCCTGAGCGGCGCGAAGTTCCCGGACAGGCCGGCCGACCCGATCCTGGTCCATCCGGACGTGCGCCGCATGCTGCTGACGGTGAAGTCACTGGTGGAAGGCAGCCGCCTGCTGGCCCTGCACGCGGCCACCCTGATCGACATCGCCCACCGCGCCGACGACGCCGCCGAGCGCGAGCGCGCCGACACCCTGGTGAGCTTCCTGACCCCGATCTCCAAGGCCTGCCAGACCGAATGGGGCATCGAGAACACCTACAACGCCCTGCAGTGCTTCGGTGGCCACGGCTACATCCGCGAACACGGCATGGAGCAGCTGGCGCGCGATGCACGCATCACCACGCTGTATGAAGGCACCACCGGCATCCAGGCGCTGGACCTGATCGGCCGCAAGACCGCCTCCAGCCAGGGGGCCGGCCTCAAGCTGATGCTGGCCGAGATCGAGGCCTTCGCCAGGGAACACGAGGGCAACGAAGCGCTGGCCGAGTTCATCGGCCCGCTGCGCGCCAAGGCCGCCGAATGGGGCAAGCTGACCATGGACGTGCTGCAGCGCGCCGCCGGCAACCCGGACGAGCTGGGTGCGGCCAGCTACGACTACCTGTTCTATTCCGGCTACGTGGTGCTGGCGTACTGGTGGGCACGCAGTGTCGCCGCCGCCGACGCCAGTGCGCACGGTGCGGCATTCGCGCAGGGCAAGCGCGAGACTGCGCGCTTCTACTTCGCCCGGGTGCTGCCGCGTACGCTCAGCCATGCTGCCGCGATCCAGGCCGGTGCCGCGCCGCTGATGGCGATGGACGACGAGCGCTTCGGCGCCTGAGCCCATCCCGCCGGTAGATCCACGCCATGCGTGGATGAGGGGTCAGAGCCCTTTCCTTCGGAAAGGGATCCGACCCCGGCCTGACCGCCCTCGATCATCCCTCTGGAGAAAAGCCCCCCTTTGTTAAGGGGGGGCGCGCCAACGGCGCGGGAGACAGGAGGAATGCGCGGACCTGAATCTTGCGATTTGCGTATCGCCGACGGGCGATACACAAATCGTCAACATTCAGGTATAAGCTGTTCTCCCGATGGAGACAGACACTACACGCTTGGGTCTGATCGAAGCCGGAGCCCCGCTTTCTGCTCCGGGCGTCGAAGCATCGCCCAACGTCACGACGTTGCACCGCCCCGGTTCGGTCCGGCTGCTCTCGCTCGACGCCCACGGACGCGTACTGGACTGGATCACCTGGCAGGATGCCGCCTGCCTCTACGCCCGCGAGGCCGTCGCCTGGACCCTTGGCGACCCCTGCCTGCACATCCACGGCGGAACCAACCGGTTCAGCGGCCTGCAGAGTGGCCTGGACCTGCATCCGATCATCGCCGCGCGCGGCCACGCGCGATCCCGTGCCATCGACCCTACCCCGAACCTGACCAACCCGGCCCTGTTCGCCCGCGATTCGCACCTGTGCCTGTATTGCGGCCAGCAGTTCAACCGTCCCTCGCTGACCCGCGACCACGTCATGCCGCTGTCCAAGGGCGGGCTGGACTGCTGGGAAAACGTAGTCACCGCCTGCTTCCACTGCAACTCGCGCAAGAGTGACCGTACCCCCCAGCAGGCCGGCATGCCGCTGCTGGCGGTGCCCTACCGGCCCAGCTGGATCGAGCACCTGATCCTGTCCAACCGCAACATCCTGGCCGACCAGATGGCGTTCCTGAAAGCGCAGCTGCCCAAGCGTTCCAAGCTCAGCACCTGAACCTGCCGGCCGGCAACCCTCACCGTCCTGTCACGGACGGCGGCGTTTGCTTGCCCCACCCCCGTTTGAGGGCGAAAATGGTCGTTCAGAACACGTGCGAACATGATGATCGACTCTGCCCGCTATCCCCGCCTCGCGCACATCCAGACGCCGGATGACCTGCGCACGTTCGACGAATCCGAGCTGAGGGCGGTCGCCGACGAACTGCGCGCCTACCTCATCGAATCGGTGGGCAAGAGCGGCGGACATTTCGCCGCCGGCCTGGGCGTGATCGAACTCACCGTCGCCCTTCACTACCTGTACCAGACCCCGCATGACCAGCTGGTCTGGGATGTGGGCCATCAGACCTACCCGCACAAGATCCTCACCGGCCGCCGTGACGAGATCCACACCGTCAAGCAGAAGGACGGCGTGGCGCCGTTCCCCAAGCGCGAGGAAAGCGAGTTCGACACCTTTGGGGTCGGTCACTCCTCGACCTCGATCTCCGCCGCACTGGGCATGGCCATCGCCCGCCAGTCACAGGGCGACGACCGCAAGATCGTGGCAGTGATCGGTGACGGCGCGATGACCGCCGGCATGGCCTTCGAGGCGCTGATGCACGCGGGCGGCATGGAGCCGGAGCCGAATCTGCTGGTGATCCTCAACGACAACAACATGTCGATCTCCGAGGCCGTCGGCGGGCTGACCAAGATGCTCGGCCGCGCCACCGGCAGCCGCACACTCAATGCACTGCGCGAAGGCGGCAAGAAGATCCTGGGCGACAAGAAGAACAATCCGGCGCGCTTCGTGAAGCGCTGGGAAGAGCACTGGAAAGGCATGTTCGTGCCCTCCACGATGTTCGAGGAGATGGGCTTCCACTACACCGGCCCGATCGACGGCCATGACCTGCCCGCCCTGCTGTCCACGCTGAAGACGCTGCGCGCCTCCAAGGGCCCCAAGCTGCTGCACGTGATGACCACCAAGGGCAAGGGCTACGAGCCTGCCGAAGGCGACCAGATCGGTTATCACGCAGTGGGCCCGTTCGATCCAGACAAGGGCCTGGTGGCCAAGACCGGCGCCAAGAAGCCGACCTACACCGACGTGTTCGGCGACTGGCTGTGCGACGCTGCCGCCGCGGAGCCACGCCTGTACGGCATCACCCCGGCGATGCGCGAAGGCTCCGGCCTGGTGCGCTTCAGCAGGGAATACCCGCAGCGCTACTTCGACGTGGCGATCGCCGAGCAGCACGCGGTCACCCTGGCCGCCGGCATGGCCACCCAGGGCGGCAAGCCGGTGGTGGCGATCTATTCCACCTTCCTGCAGCGCGCGTACGACCAGCTGGTGCATGACGTGGCCATCCAGGACCTCGACGTGCTGTTCGCGATTGATCGCGCCGGCGTGGTCGGACCGGATGGGGCGACCCATGCCGGCAACCTCGACCTGAGCTTCCTGCGCTGCGTGCCGAACATGGTGGTGATGGCCCCGTCGAACGAGGCAGAGTGCAGGCAGATGCTCAGCACGGGCCTGCAGTACGCCGGTCCGGCTGCGGTGCGTTACCCGCGTGGCAGCGGTACCGGCGTCGCGGCCGGCAGCGACCTGTCCACGCTGCCGATCGGCAAGGGCGAGCTGCGCGTGCAGGGCAGCCACATCGCCCTGCTGGCGTTCGGCAGTACCGTTGCCGCCGCCGAACAGGTGGGCCGCGAGTTGGGCCTGAGCGTGGTCAACATGCGCTTCATCAAGCCGCTGGACCGCGACCTGGTGCTGGCAATGGCCGCCCAGCACGAAGGCCTGGTGACCATCGAAGACAACGTGGTGGCCGGTGGCGCCGGTTCCGGCGTGGCCGAGCTGCTCAACGCCGAAGCGGTGCTGCGACCGATCCTGCATCTCGGCCTGCCCGATGCCTACCAGCATCATGCCAGCCGCGAGGACCTGCTGGCTGAAGCCGGCATCGATGCCGCCGGGATCCGCGCGGCCGTGCTCAAGCGCTGGCCGCAGCTGGCTGCCACCACTCCGCCGCTGAGCGCGGCGGGCTGACCGCCCCGGGTGGAACCGGGCAGGCGCCCGGTTTCCCACGCCTGCTGCGGAACGACGCCCGGTCCCTGTTCAACCGTAGCTGATCGCTTCCACGAACGCGCCGCTGGCTTCCACGCGCACGGCGGCGCGCTGCCCGGTGTCCACGAAGTGCAGCCTGGCCAGGGCCTGGGCGAAATCAAAGGCCCGGGCGCCGTCGCGGAACTCGATCGGCTCCGGTCTATCCGGGTGCAGAACGCGCCATTGGCGCTGTTCGCACTGAAGGCGGATCAACATGCAGCTCACTCCTTGAGGCAGCGTATCGATGAAGGCGGAAGGCGTGCATCAGTGCCGGCACGGATTGCCGATGCGATCAGGCCACCCGTGCCCTGATCGCAGACGATACGGCGTTCAAACTGTGAGCAATATCAGATTTTTCTGATTTTGACGCAGATGGCCAGAAGGATCAGTTCACCTGGAACTGGGCGCGGCAACCATCACTGACCCAGATGCCGCGGCGGTCCCAGCCCCAGGTCCGGCCCTCGATACAGGCACTGCGGGAGTCCTGCCGGATCAGGCGTACGCTGCGGCGGACGCGGGTGTCACAGTATTCCTGTCGATGGCCGTTGGAATGACAGGCGATGACTTCGCCACCGCGGCCATTGCCGTTGCCCCATCCACCACCCCAGCCGCCGCCACGACGCGACTCGCCGACGAACTCGGCCCGGCAGCCCCGGGTCACCCACACGCCGGAGCGTGACTGGCCCCAGGTCTCGCCCTCCACGCACGGCGAGCCGGACAACTGGCGGATCAGCCGGGGCCGCCCTTCAAGGCGGCACTCATTGCTGCGGTTCTTGACCGATTCGCATCGCACGATGCCGCTGCCGTCGCGGCCGCCATGGCGATCGTCGTCATAACCATAGTTCTGCGCCTGCGCGCCCCCGGCGGCGGCCAGCATCGGCAGCAGTGCGCAGGCCAGGGTGCGCCAGGTGAGTGCGTTGCCCATCGAGATCTCCAGATGAATGCGTGGCGGCAAGCATCCGGGATTCGCGGCGCGGCGCACAGAGGGCAACGCACCGTCGGTTCTTTCCCCATTCAAACAGCTCAACCGCGGCTGACTGCGCCGCAGGGTCGGCCGCTAGGCACCGATCCGCAGTACATCCACGGCCCCCCCCAGTGCCTCCACACGCACGATGCAGTGCTGGCCCGTGCGGCGGTGATGTTCCTGGGCCAGTTCGGTGGCGACATCGAACGCGTCGGCGCCGCGGGCGAACGAGGCGGTGGTGCGCGCCTCGGGGTCCAGCACGAACCAGTGCTGGGCATTGCAGTGGACGGTAAACACCATGATCGACTCCAACGGAGGGAATGGACGCGGCGCCGGGAGGTGAGAGCGCCGATACCTGTTCAGGCTAGCGAGCGCTTCAGGCAGGGCCTATCAGATTTGTCCGAAAAATCCCCGCCGGCGGATCGGAATTCGCGCTTCGTCACATCCCTGAGCCCGTTCACCCCATGACTTTCGTGATTCTTGTCACGAAGTCAGCTTGGCTTCACACTATCGTCACCAACAGGGGCCCCTTCCACATGCGCACCTTCCAACCGCCGCAGCGCTCGACGCTGCTGAAGTTCTACTTCGCAGCCTGCTACCTGGTCCTGATCGAGGAACTGATCCGCGCGTCGATGAGTTGAGCGCTTGCCGCTGCTGCTGGCCCGCCGCACACTGATGGTTTAGGCCACGGAGTGTCCTCGATGAAAGCCCTCATGCTGGCGCCGATGCTGCTGGCCCTGGCCGCCTGCGCGGCACCGCAACAGACGCCCGTGCGCGAAGCGGCAGCCACTTCCGTCCCCGTAGTAGGCGGTGATCGCGATGCCCATGGCTGCATCGGCTCGGCTGGCTACCAGTGGTGCGAGCGCAGCCAGCGCTGCGAGCGCCCCTGGGAACTGGCCCAGGCGCAGGGCCTGGCCAACACCGCCGAGGCGATCGACGCCTACTGCGCGATGCCGGCACAGCCGGCGCGCAGATGAGTGCCGCCCCCATGACGGCGCTCAGTCCCCTGCCCACGCTTGCGCGCGGCCGCTATCGCCATTTCAAGGGCGGCGAGTATGAAGTGATCGACATCGTGCGCAGCAGCGAGACCCTGCAGCCGATGGTGCTGTACCGCGCACTGTATGGCGAAGGCGGATTGTGGGTGCGACCGTACGCCATGTTCGTAGAACAGGTACCGGGCGCACTTGGCCCACAGCCTCGTTTCGCACGTATCGAAGACTAAAGACTGCGCGTCTCGCGTGGCAGCGCACGCCTGCGCGCGCTGCCACGCAGGCAGCCGCTAGCTGACCTTCTTCGCGACGGTCATGCCCAGCAGGAACAGCACCACGGCAATGATGATGCCGGCCCAGAACAGGAACTTGGCGATACCCACCGCGGCACCCGCGATGCCGCCGAAGCCGAGCACGCCGGCGATCACACCGATGATGGCGAAGATGATGGCCCACTTGATCATGTCGATCCTTTCCCCACAGGGACTGAAAACAGTGCGATCAGCCTAGGCGGCAGCCGATGCCAGCCTCGTGAGGGAGCCGCGCGTGCGGCGTGAAGCCGCATACGGATCAACGGGGCCGGAAGCGCAGCAGGGCCACCGCGAACGCCAGGAATACGCTGCCCACCAGCCGCTCGAACCAGCGCCGGGCGAACGGCCGGCCGAGCCAACGGCGCAGGCCATGGCCACCGGCGGCATACATCACGTACCAGAACAGCTCGCAGCTGGCGAAGGTTGCCACCAGTACGCTGTACTGCACGGCCTGCCCCCGCGCGGGATCGACGAACTGCGGCAGGAACGCCGTGGCGAACAGCAGCAGCTTGGGATTGCTCAGGCCCACCAGCAGGCCGCCGCGGAATACCGCCCAGGCTCCGTCCGCTGGCAGCACCGTCGCCGGGGCCTCAACGTCCACCGGCGCTGCCGGCCGGCTGCTGTCGCGCCACGCTTTCAGGCCCAGCCAGGCCAGGTAGGCCACGCCCAGATAGCGCAGCACTTCAAACAGCATGGGTGAGGAGTGCAGCAGTGCGCTCAACCCGGCGGCGGAGGCCGCCAGTACCGCCAGCATGGCCAGCAGGCAGCCGGCCATGGCCGGGAGGCTGGCGCGGAATCCCAGGCCGACGCTGCGTCCGAGGATATGCAGCATGTTCGGTCCAGGCGTGCCACACAGCACGAACACCGTAGCCAGGAACCACCACCAGGTCTGCAGGGACATTCGGCCATCCACGAAAGAGAACCGTCCCAGCATAGGCGGTGGCTCACCGCGACGTCACATACAGCGCGATGCCGATGCGACGGTTACAGGCGGCCACTCACGCATGAACCTGCCGTGCCGCGCGCAGCTCCGACCACGCCGTACCCAGCACGCGCATCGCCGACCGCAGAAACAGCACCAGCAGTGCGGCCGCCACCAGCAGATCGGGCCAGCCCGCACCGAACAGCGCCACCAGCCCTGCAGCCAGCAGCACCGCCGAGCCCTCGTACAGATCGTTGCGCGAGCACTCCCAGGCGGACGCCAGGTTGACGTCATCGTTGCGATAGGGTGTGAGCAGCCACAGGCACAGTGCATTGGCTGCCAGATTGAGCAGGGCGGCCAAGCCCATGCTGGCGAACAGCGGCACCTCCGGATGCAGCAGGCGCCAACCGATCTGCACCGCCACGGCCACCGCTGCGGCAAGGATCAGCAGCCCCTTGAACAGCGCCACACGTGCCTTGGCGACGATGCCCGCACCCACCACCGCGAGGCTGAGCGCATAGGTGGCCGCGTCGCCCAGATTATCCAGCGCACCGGACAGCAGTGACGAAGAATGGCTGTACCAGGCGGCCAGCACCATCATCGCGAACGTGGCAAGGTTGACCAGCAGCACGATCCGCAGCACGCGGCGGTGACGCGCCTGCATCGCCGCCAGGTCCATCGTCCTGCCGCAGCCACAGCATTCGCCCATCACCCTGCCCTCGATCATCGATGGCCGCATTATCGCGCCTGTCAGAGGTCGCGGCGACATCGCCGCCCGCCTGTGCTGCAATGGCGCCTCCCCACCTGGAGCGGCACATGAAGACCCTGGGCCTGATCGGCGGCATGAGCTGGGAGAGTTCGGCGCAGTACTACCGCCTCATCAACGAAGAGGTGCGCCGTCGCCTGGGGGCCGCGCACTCGGCGCAGCTGCTCATGTGGTCGGTGGATTTCGCTCCGATCAAGCAGTTGCAGCACGACGGCGACTGGGACGCGCTTGCGCGGCACATGGTGGATGCGGCAGAGCGGTTGCAGGCGGGTGGCGCCGATGTACTGCTGATCTGCACCAATACGATGCACGCGCTGACCACGCAGATCGAAGCAGCCTGCCCGTTGCCGCTGCTGCACATCGCCGACCCGACTGCCACCGCCATCGTGGCGGCCGGTTGGCGCAGGGTGGGCCTGCTCGGTACGGCCTTCACCATGGAGCACGACTTCTACCGGGGACGCCTTGCCGGTCGCTTCGGGCTGGAAGTGCTGGTACCCGAGGCCGAAGATCGCCAGCAGGTCCACGACATCATCTACCAGGAGCTGATCGCCGGCGTGGTCAGCGAGCGCTCGCGACAGGTCTACGCAGACGTGATCGCGCGGCTGGTGGCGCGTGGTGCCGAAGCGATCATTCTCGGCTGTACCGAAATCATGCTGCTGGTGCGCCCGGAAGACAGTGCGGTGCCGCTGTTCGACACCACCACCCTGCACGCCCTGGCGGCGGTTGACGCCGCGCTGGCGGGATAGACAGCCGGCGCGGACGCGATCAGTCCGCCCCCCGCACTTCCAGCGCCGTGACCAGCCAATCCACCACCGCCTGCGAGTCGCACAGGAAGAAGATCGCATCCCCGGACCGCGCCTCGGTCAACAAGCGATAGACCGTGATCGCCACCGCCGACTGGTTGGCGATGAACACTTCGGGGCTGCGCGGCCCCTCGTTGTGCCGGGAAACGGCCTGCAATGCGCGCCGCGCGGCCACCGTTGCGGCCGGGTCGGCACTGCGGGTCAACTCGGGCCCACGCAGGCCCCAGCTGACAAAGACGTGCTTGCCCTTGAACGTGGTGTCCAGGACCTGCACCTCGGCGGCACCTGCCTCAGCCGAGCGATGAATGACGGTACTGCTGATCAACGCAACCCCCTGTGGTCGTCGTGGTCCGCGCATCCACCTCCACGGACCCGCTGCACGCCCGTGACCGCAGCCACATGCTGCGCCAGCGGACGCGGAAGAGAGACGGAAGGAGAAGCCGATGCGATCGGATGTGCAGCGATGATACGGGATGTCGGTCACGCATGGGCTGGCGTACACGGCCGCATCGCCCATCGGTTCACCCACAAAAAAGCCCACGCATCGCTGCGCGGGCCTTCTGTTCCATCACAGTGGTCGGGACGGCCGGATTCGAACCGACGACCCTCTGCCCCCCAGGCAGATGCGCTACCAGGCTGCGCTACGCCCCGACTGATGCTGCGATGTTCCCGCCAGTGCGGCGGGGCGTGAAGTATAGCGGATCACGCGGGATTTGGGTCACCGGCGAAGCAATTGCAGCACTTCTTCCAGCTCCATCCGCACCTGCTTGATGATCTGGTTGCTCAGCGCCGATTCCTCGCGGGCATCGGGGCCCTCCAGACGCAGGCGGGCACCGCCGATCGTGTAGCCCTGTTCGTACAGCAGGCTGCGGATCTGCCGCACCATCAGCACGTCATGGCGCTGGTAGTAGCGGCGGTTGCCGCGGCGCTTGGCCGGCTCAAGGCTGGGAAACTCTGTTTCCCAGTAGCGCAGCACGTGCGGCTTGACGTCGCACAGCTCGCTCACTTCACCGATGGTGAAGTACCGCTTGGCCGGGATCGGCGGTAGTTCGCGGTTACTGCCCGGATCCAGCATAAGCTTCCACCCTTTCCTTGAGCTTCTGGCCCGGACGGAAGGTGACCACCGTACGGGCGGAAATCGGAATTTCCTCGCCGGTCTTCGGATTGCGGCCCGGGCGCTGGTTCTTGCGCCGCAGGTCGAAATTGCCGAAGCCCGACAGCTTCACCTGACGTCCCTGTTCCAATGCTTCACGCAGCACATCGAAAAACGCGTCGACGAATTCCTTGGCTTCACGCTTGTTCAGACCGACTTCGTCGAACAGCTTTTCCGCCATCTCCGCCTTGGTCAATGCCATTGCCTGCTACCCCCGAGTGCTGCCCGCTCAGCCGCGGATCCGGGCGTGGTGTTCACGCTCGATGGCGGTGACCGCCTCGGCCACCACCGCATCCACGTCGCGGTCCGTCAGAGTGCGCGACTTGTCCTGCAAAATCAAGCCCATAGCGAGACTCTTGAATCCCGGCTCGACCCCTTGGCCCACATAGCGGTCGAACAGGTTCAGCTCGCGCAGGAGCGGGCCGGCGGCCTTCCGGACCGTGGCGGCCAGATCGCTCCAGGCCACCTGCTCCGGCACCAGGAACGCCAGGTCGCGGCGCACCGCCGGGAAGCGCGACAGCTCGCCGGCACGCGGCAGGCGGCGCGCCGACAGCGGCTCCAGGTCCAGCTCGAAGGCGTAGACGTCGGCCTCGATGTCCATCGCCTTGGCCAGGCGCGGGTGGATCTGGCCGATCCAGCCGATCGCAACCCCGTCGCGGAACACCTCGGCCGAGCGCGCCGGGTGGCCATGCGCACGGCTGGACGGGCGGAACTCCAGCGAGGCACCACTGGCAGCAGCCAGGGACTCCAGATCACCCTTCAGGTCATGGAAATCGACCTTGCGGGAAGGCAGACCCCACTGCACCGCCTGCGCATCGCCGCACACCGCGGCAGCAACACGCGGAGTTTCCAGCGGCGCCGGCTGGCCCTCCCCCGCCTGGCGGGCGAACACGCGGCCGATCTCGAACAGGCGCACCCGGCCCAACTGGCGCGCGGCGTTGCGGCCCAGCGTGGCCACCAGGCCCGGCAGCAGCGACGGGCGCATCACCGCCAGTTCGGCCGACAGTGGATTGGCCAGCGGCACCAGATCGTCGCGCAGCTGCCACTGGGTCAGCAGCGCATCGTCGACGAAGGCGAAATTGAGGGTTTCCTGCAGGTCGCGCGCGATCAGCTGGCGACGCACGCTGAGGGTGTCGAGCTGGGTCTCGCTCGGCATCGCCACGCGCGCGGCACCGCCCGGCAGGGTGGTGGGAATCTGCTCGTAGCCATGGATGCGGGCCAGCTCTTCGATCAGGTCCTCTTCGATGGCGATATCGAAACGGCGGCTCGGTGCGGTGACCTGCCAGCCGTCGGCCGTGGCGACCACCTCCATGCCCAGCGCGCGCAGGATGCGCTCCACTTCGGCATCCTCGATGGTGATGCCGAGCACGCGGGTAATGCGCGCGCGGCGCAGCGCGATGGTGGCCGGCCGAGGCAGATCAGCCTCGCGCACGGCCTCGGTGACCGGTGCCGGGGTGCCGCCGGCCAGGTCCAGCACCAGGCGGGTGGCGTACTCGATGGCGGTACGCGGCAGCGCCGGATCGACGCCGCGCTCGAAGCGGTGGCCGGCATCGGTGTGCAGGCCCAGCTTGCGGCCACGGCCCATGATCGCTGCCGGTGCGAAGTGCGCAGCCTCCAGGAACACGCTGGTGGTCGCGTCGGTCACACGGGAATCGAAGCCCCCCATCAGACCCGCCAGGCCCACCGCGCGATCAGCATCGGTCACGACCAGGAAACTGTCGTCCAGCACGGCATCGCGGCCATCGAGCAGCTTCAGGTTCTCGCCTGCGCGTGCGCGCCGCACGGCGATGCTGCCCTGCAGGGTGCCCAGGTCATAGGCATGCATCGGCTGACCCAGTTCCAGCATCACGTACTGGGTGATGTCGACCAGCAGCGACACCGGACGCACGCCACTGCGGCGCAGGCGCTCGGCCATCCACAGCGGGGTCTTCGCCGCAGGGTTCAGGCCCTCGATGACGCGCCCCAGGTAACGCGGCGCCTCGGCGCCGGCGTCGAGCCGGATCGACAGCTCGCGGCTGCCGACGGCGGCGACCGGTGCTGCAGCGAAGTCCAGCACCTGGCTGCGGGTGGCGGCCGCTACGTCGTAGGCGATGCCGCGCACGCTGAAACAGTCGGCACGGTTCGGGGTCAGCTTGATCTCGATGCTGGCATCGGGCAGGCCCAGGTAGTCGACCAGGGCCTGGCCGACCGGGGCATCCGCGGGCAGTTCCAGCAGGCCGGAAGCATCGTTGTCCAGGCCCAGCTCCTTCGCCGAGCACAGCATGCCGTTGGACTCGACACCCCGCAGCTTGGCCGGCTTGATCTTCAGTTCGCCGATCTGCGCACCGACCATCGCCAGCGGCGCGACCAGGCCCGGACGCGCGTTCGGTGCGCCGCAGACGATCTGCAGCAGCTCGCCCTGCCCGGCATCGACCCGGCAGACCTGCAGGCGGTCCGCTTCGGGATGGCGCACGGCCTCGACGATGCGCGCCACCACCACGTGCTGCAGGCCCTCGCCCAACGCGGTCACGTCTTCCACTTCCAGGCCGATCGCGGTCAGCACCGCACTCAGCTCATCGCGCGACGCGCGGGTGGGGACGTGGCTGCGCAGCCAGTTTTCGGAGAATTTCATGTTGTCACCCTGGTGGACCCGGCGCAGGCGCCTGGGCCGTCGAATGTTTGAGTCCGCCAGGCTGGGCCCGGCGTTGCCGAATGCGTTACGCGAACTGCTTCAGGAAGCGCACATCGTTCTCGAAGAACGCGCGCAGATCGTTGACGCCGTAGCGCAGCATCGCGAAACGCTCCACGCCCATGCCGAAGGCGAAACCTGTGTAGCGCTCAGGATCGATGCCGACGCTGCGCAGCACGTTCGGATGGACCATGCCGCAGCCGAGCACTTCCAGCCAGCGGGTGCTGCCATCGGGCTGCTGCCAGGCGATGTCCACTTCCGCACCGGGCTCGACGAACGGGAAGTAGCTGGGACGGAAGCGCATCTCGAAGTCGCGCTCGAAGAAGGCACGGACGAATTCGGCAAGCGTGCCCTTCAGGTCGGCGAAGGTCGAGTGCTCGTCCACCAGCAGGCCTTCCACCTGATGGAACATCGGCGAATGGGTCTGGTCGCTGTCGCTGCGGTACACCTTGCCGGCGGCGATCATGCGCAACGGCGGCGCATGGTCGCCCATGTAGCGCACCTGCACACCGGAGGTGTGCGTACGCAGCAGGCGGCCGTCACCGAAGTAGAAGGTGTCATGCATGGCGCGCGCCGGGTGGTGCGGCGGGAAATTCAGCGCCTCGAAGTTGTGCCAGTCATCCTCGATCTCCGGCCCTTCCGACAACTCGTAGCCCAGTCGGCCGAAGATGCCGGTGATGCGCTCCAGGGTACGGGTGATCGGGTGCAGGCCGGCGCGTTCGCCATTGCGGCCCGGCAGGGTGATGTCGATGGCTTCGGCGGCCAGGCGCGCATCCAGTGCCGCATCCTCCAGCAGCGCCTTGCGCTCGCCCAGCGCGCGGGTCAGTGCGTCGCGGGCCTGGTTGATCGCTTCACCGGCGGCCTTGCGCTCGTCGGCCGGCAGGGCGCCGAGCTGCTTGAGCTGCGCAGTGATGCTGCCGCTCTTGCCGAGCAGGGCCACGCGCAGTTGCTCCAGCACGTCGGGGCTCTGTGCAGCGGCCACCTCGGCCAGCGCCTGGGTGGTGAGGGATTGGATGTCGCTCATGGGGGCCGGAACTCCAGTCGATCTGCCATCGCGGCAGGCGAAGGGCCGACCCCTGTCGCCACCGCCGTCCCCGCGTCGCCGTGGCCACGCCGGGACCCAAAAAAGAATGGGGAAGGACTTGCGCCCTTCCCCATGCATTGCCTTGACCTGACACCGTTCCGGATGAACGGCAACGGCATCGGGAAGGACTTATGCCGCCAGCGCGCCCTTGGCCTTTTCGGCCAGCGCGGCAAAGCCGGCTGCGTCGTGCACGGCGATGTCAGCCAGGACCTTACGGTCCAGGGTGATGCCGGCCTTCAGCAGGCCGTTCATGAAGCGGCTGTAGCTCAGACCATTGATGCGGGCAGCCGCATTGATGCGGGTGATCCACAGCGAACGGAAGTTGCGCTTCTTCTGCTTACGGCCGATGTAGGCGTACTGCTGTGCCTTGATGACCGCCTGCTTGGCGACGCGGAAGACCTTGCGGCGGGCGTTGTAATAGCCCTTGGCGAGATCCAGAATCTTCTTGTGGCGGCGACGCGCCTGTACGCCACGCTTAACTCGTGCCATTTTTCAGTTCCTCAGAGGTAAGGGAGCATGCGGTCCAGACGGCCTGCGTCTTCTGCACGGACATGGCCCGTCTGACGCAGATTACGCTTACGCTTGGTCGCTTTCTTCGTGAGGATGTGGCTACGGTTGGCGTGGCCGCACTTGTACTTGCCCGAGGCGGTCTTGCGGAAACGCTTGGCCGCTGCCCGGTTGGTCTTGATCTTGGGCATTGCAATGTCCTTGATGGGATTTGACCCTGGTTTCTGACTGATCTGGCGGCGGCCTGGGCCGCTCTTTCCGTCCTGCCATGATCGGCGTACGACCCGTCCTGGGTGGGTCGAGCCGGGCATGATACAGGCAAAACCGCCCTGCCACCAGCCCCAGCACCCCTTGCGCCGGCATTTCACCGGCATCCTGCAAAAGCAAAGGGACGCCAGTGGCGTCCCCTTACCCTGAACCATTCAGCCAGGCGCCCCGGAAGGCGGCCCGTCAGGCCTCAGGTCTTCTTCTTCGGCGCGATCATCATGACCATCTGACGCCCTTCCAGGCGCGGACGGGATTCAATGACGATGTCCTCGCCCAGATCGGTCTCGATCCGGTTGGCCATTTCGCGACCCAGTTCCTGGTGGCTCATTTCACGGCCACGGAAACGGATGTTGACCTTGATCTTGTCGCCTTCTTCAAGGAACCCGCGCATCTTGCGCAGCTTGATCTGGTAGTCGCCCTCGTCCGTGACCGGACGGAACTTCACTTCCTTGATCTCGACCTGCTTGGTCTTCTTCTTGGCCTCGCTGGCCTTCTTCTGCGCTTCGAACTTGAACTTGCCGAAATCCATGATCTTGCAGACCGGCGGATCGGCCTGCGGCTGGATTTCGACCAGGTCCAGGCCTTCATCTTCGGCCATGGACAGCGCTTCGTCGCGCGACAACACGCCGATCATTTCTCCGTCACTGCCGATCACGCGGACGCGCGGCACACGGATTTCCTGATTCTTGCGGTTCTGTTTGTTGTCAGGGGTGCTGATATTACGTTCTCCCAAGGGTATCGAACCGGTCCGGGTGCCTGTGCCCCCGGACCGGACCTTTGCTTACGCGCCCTCGGCCTGGAGCCGCTCGATGAAGGCCTGCAGGCTCATGCTGCCCAGGTCTTCGCCAGAACGCGTACGCACCGCCACAGCCCCATTTTCCTTCTCGCGGTCACCAATGACCAGCAGGTAGGGCACGCGCTGCAACGTATGCTCGCGGATTTTATAGCCGATCTTCTCGTTACGCAAATCCGAGCTGACGCGGAAGCCTTGCTCCGCAAGGGTTTTGGTCACGCCCGAGACGTAGTCGGCCTGGGCGTCGGTAATGTTGGCCACCACCACCTGGGTCGGCGCCAGCCAGGCCGGGAACTGGCCGGCATGGTGCTCGATCAGGATGCCGATGAAACGCTCCATGGAGCCGACGATCGCCCGGTGCAGCATGACCGGATGCTTCTTCTGGCTGTTCTCGTCCACGTACTCGGCGCCCAGACGGCCGGGCATCATGAAGTCGACCTGCATCGTGCCCAGCTGCCAGGTACGGCCGATGGCGTCCTTCAGGTGGTACTCGATCTTCGGGCCGTAGAAGGCGCCCTCGCCCGGCAGCTCCTGCCACTCCACGCCGCAGCTGGCCAGCGCCGAGCGCAGTGCGCCCTCGGCCTTGTCCCAGGTGGCGTCATCGCCCAGCCGCGATTCCGGCCGCAGCGCGATCTTGATCTGGATCTCCTCGAAGCCGAAGTGCCGGTAGACCGCCAGCGCCTGCTGGTGGAAGGCGGTCACCTCGGATTCGATCTGCGCCTCGGTGCAGAACACATGGCCGTCGTCCTGGGTGAAGCCGCGCACGCGCAGGATGCCGTGCAGTGCGCCGGAGGGCTCGTTGCGGTGGCAGGAACCGAACTCACCGTAGCGGATCGGCAGGTCGCGGTAGCTGTGCAGGCCCTGGTTGAACACCTGGACGTGGCCCGGGCAGTTCATCGGCTTGACCGCGTAGGTGCGCTTCTCCGACTCGGTGAAGAACATGTTGTCCTGGTAGTTGTCCCAGTGACCGGACTTCTTCCACAGGCTCACGTCCAGGATCTGGGGGCAGCGCACTTCGCCATAGCCGCTGTTGCGATAGACCTTGCGCATGTACTGCTCGACCACCTGCCACAGCGCCCAGCCCTTGGGGTGCCAGAACACCAGGCCCGGCGCCTCTTCCTGCAGGTGGAACAGGTCCTGCTGCTTGCCGATGCGGCGGTGGTCGCGCATTTCGGCTTCCTCGATGCGCTTGATGTAGGCATCGAGCTGCTTCTTGTCGGCCCAGGCGGTGCCGTAGATGCGCTGCAGCTGCTCGTTCTGCGCGTCACCACGCCAGTACGCACCGGAAATGCGGGTCAGCTTGAAGGCCTTCAGGAAGCGCGTGTTCGGCACGTGCGGGCCACGGCACATGTCCACATACTCCTGGTGGTAGTACATGCCCATGGCCTGGATGTCGTCGGACATGTCCTCGATCAGGCGCAGCTTGTAGTCCTCGCCACGCGCCTTGAAGATCTCGATCACTTCCGCGCGCGGCGTCATCTTCTTGATGACGTCGTAGTCCTGGGCGATCAGTTCACCCATGCGCTTCTCGATCGCGGCCATGTCGTCCGGGGTGAACGGGCGCTCGGAGTAGATGTCGTAGTAGAAGCCCTCGGCGATCACCGGGCCGATGACCATCTTCACGTCCGGGTACAGCTGCTTGACGGCATGGCCGACCAGGTGGGCGCAGGAGTGGCGGATGATCTCCACGCCCTCCTCGTCCTTGGCGGTGATGATGCGCAGGCTGGCATCGTGATCGATGACGTCGCTGGCATCGACCAGCACGCCATCGACCGAGCCGGCGATGGTCGCCTTGGCCAGGCCGGCACCGATCGACTGGGCAACGTCCATGACGCTGACGGGGTTTTCGAACTCGCGGCGGCTGCCGTCGGGAAGGGTAATGTTGATCATCGCAGTGGCTTCGTGCGGGGGCCCGCGCTGCGGGCTGGAAAGCGGCTCCGAGCAGGCGCCCGGGCAATAAAAAAGCGCCGCGAGGGCGCCTGGAACGCAGGGCCTTCGGGGGCAGGTCAACCGTGGGCGGTGGTAGTGCTCATGTCGCACGCTCGGCCGGCGCTGGGCGCGGGCCACCTTGTTCCAGTCAGGATAATGACTGCGATTTTAGACCAGTGCGCGGGAAAGCCCAAGCACTCCCCGTCGCGCCCCTGAATGGCCGTCGCTGGCAGCCTGAAATCGCAATGATTACCATATCCAGGCAGCCCGCCCCGTGCCAGCCTGCCCGCTTTCCCCCAGGACCTCGTGATGCGCCACCCGCTCCGACCGGCCTACGCCGGCCCCGCCCGTGTCCCGCGTTCGCCGCCCTCGCGCCGCGCAGGCTGCCGGCAATGATCACTGTCGGCCTTTCCACGCTCGGCTTCTGCAGCCTGGGCGTGCTGTCTGCGATGTTCTCGGCGACGGCCTTCTATGCCGCCTCGCCGCATTGCCGCTGGCCGCGCCTGCGCCGGGCTGGCCGGCTTGGCCGACAGATCGGCCTGGTTGCCGCTGCGGCCGCACTGTGGCTGTGGATGGCCGAACTGGGCTTCGCCGCCGGGCTGGTGGCGATGCTGTGCACCTGGATGCTGGCGGCGATGCTGCTGCCGGCCATCGCCGCCTGGCACCGCCCCGGCGCGGAGCCGCGCTGATGTGGGCCCGCGCCCTCGCCGGCATCTTCGCCGGCTTCCTGCTGGCCGCGGCCGCCACCGGACTGGTGGCCTGGCTGCCGCCCGGCCCATGGCAGCACGCCCTGGTACCGGCCCTGATCGCCTTCATCCCGCTGTGGATGCTGGCCGCCCTCTGGGCGTTCAGCTTCCGCCGCGCCGCACACGCCTGGCTGGCCCTGGCCGGCAGTGCTGGCGCCGGCTTCGCCGTGCTCGGCCTGCTGCGCCTGGCCGGTGCGGTGCAATGAGACCGTCCCCATGAAGTTCTCCTCGCAGACGCTGCGAACGTTCACCACCCTGCACACCTGGGTCGGCCTGGTCGCCGGCTTTGGCCTGTTCGTGGCCTTCTATGCAGGCGCCCTGACCCTCTTCCACCATGACCTGCCGTTGTGGCAGACGCCGGGCGCGGCGACGGCATTGCCCGCGGACCTGGATGACGCACAGCACCTGCTCGAGGACGTGCTGGCAGCCCACGCGGAGGCACGCCGCCATGTCGGCATGACCTTCCCCGGCACCGACCATCCGCAGCCGCTGGCCTACTGGCAGACCGATGACGGCAGCTGGCGCTATGCGTGGCCGGGACACACCGCCGGCAGCCCGACGCCGCCGCAGACCGGTCTGGCCGAACTGGTCAACGAGCTGCATTACAGCCTGGGCCTGCCGGTGGCCGGCGTGTATGTAATGGGCATCGTCAGCCTGCTGTACGGCATGGCCCTGCTCAGCGGCCTGGTGATCCACCTGCCGAAACTGCTGGGTGACCTGTTCGCGTTGCGCCCGGGCCGCAACCTCAAGCAGCAGTGGCAGGATGCGCACAACGTGATCGGCGTGCTCAGTCTGCCCTTCCATCTGATGTTCGCCGTTACCGGCGCCCTGCTCTGCCTGGCGTTCGTACAGATGGCACTGCTCAATCCGCTGATCTTCGATGGCAAACTGCTGCAGGCCGTGCCGACCGCGATGGATACCGCTCCGGTGCGCGAGGCCAGCGGCGTTCCGGCACCGCCGGGCAGCCTGCAGGTCCTGCATGCGCGCGCCCTGGAAGTGGCCCGCGCCCAGGGCGTGGCCAACTTCGAACCGGCCTATCTGAAACTGGCCAATGGTGGCGACGCCAAGGCCACCATCGAGATCACCGGCGAATCCACCGGCACGCTGGGCCCGCTGGGGGCGGTCGCCCTGGACGTGGCCACCGGCGACGTGCTGGCCACGCAGCTGCCGGGCCAGCGCGATGCCAATCACGCTACGCTGAGCGCCGCCTATGCGCTTCATTTCGGTGAGTTCGGCAACGGCGTGGTGGTCTGGTTGTACTTCCTGATGGGGCTCGGCGGCGCCTTCCTGTTCTATTCCGGCAACCTGCTGTGGATCGAATCGCGACGCAAGCGACGCCAGCCCGAGCAGTCGCGTGCGGCCGTCAACATGGCGCGTGCCACCGTCGGTGTCTGCATCGGCCTGTGCGTGGCGATCTCGTTGGCGTTCGTGGTGGCGCTGGTGCTCGAACGCGCAGCACCCGCGGCGGTCGACCCGGGCATCCGTTGGGCCTGTTTCAGCAGCTGGGCCGCGTGCGCGCTGTGGGCATTCCTGCGCAGGCCCGCACAGGCTGCCCGGGAACTGCTGTGGGCCGCTGCGGCCGCGACCGCGCTGGTGCCGGTCCTGCATGGTGCATTGAACGGTGACTGGCTGTGGCGTGCCGCCGCTGCCGGGCACTGGCCGCTGTTCTGGATCGACGCCGTCGCCCTGGCGATGGCCTTCGGCTTTGCGCGCCAGGCGCGGGCCACCCAACCCCCGGCGCGCCACCGCGCCCCCCACACCGGCTGGGGCGCCGGCCCCCCCCCCCCGGGCCAGCCCGCCGCGCGCGGCGGCCGCCATAGCCCCCCCCG
>NZ_JBRRES010000010.1:0-117444 GCF_056760395.1 Stenotrophomonas sp. STEN009
CGCTGCTGAAGCGGATGATGCACGGGGTCAGGTAACTGCACTGCGCGGCGGGGGGGGGGGGGGGACCCCCCCCCCAGGCGGTTAAGGGCCCGGGCCCAACCCGCCCCCGCCCCCCGCCGGGGGGGGGGGGGGCCCCCCCCGCCGCCCCCGCCGCGCGCCAGTAGGGTCAGAAAGCGGGAACGGAGGTGCGCGGGGTCTTGGCCAGCCTGCGGAACAGCTCGGCTTCGCGTGCCCGGTAGGGCGTGCCGTCGGCCTTCAGCAGATCGTGGAACCACACGGTGGGGGCTTCCATCGTGTAGGGGCGCTGCCAGCTGTCCCAGGGGAAGCGGGTCTGGATCGCGCCGTCCACGAAACCCCAGTTGATCATGCCGATGTTCTCGCGGCGGGCGATCGGAAGGATCGTGTCCACGTTCGAGCCTGCGCCGCGTGCCAGCCATTCGGTGCAGATCAGCGGGCGGCCGTACCTGCGCAGCTGTGCAATGCGGGCAACGAATGCCTCCGGCTGCTCGTAGTTGTGGAAGGTGATCACATCCGACTGCTCCAGCTGCGTGCGCTGGATCGCGGTGAGCGATGCGGCGCCCGGCGACCAGTCATCGCCGATCCACACGCCGCTGGTGAGCGGCTGCACCGGCTTCTTCGCGCGTGCCCAGTCGAAGATCTTCGGCAGCAGTTCGGCGATGCGTTCCTGCTCGCCCGGCAGCTGCTTGTCCATGTAGTTGCCACCCCCGGGGTTGTCCGGCTCGTTCCACAGGTCCCAGGCCAGCACGCGCGTGTCATTGGCGAAGTGACCGATCACGCCCTCCACATAGGCCTGGAAGTGCGCGTCATTGGCGCGGTCCACCAGCATGTGGCGGCTCGGGCTCTGCACCCAGCCGGAGTTGTGCACGCCGGGAATCGGACGGCGCTGCGGGCCGAGCACCGGATCCGGGTCCCAGCAGCTGTCGAACAGCACGAGCATCGGGCGGATGCCGTTCTTCTCGGCGATGGACAGGAAGGTGTCGATGCGCTTCAGCAGGCCCTGCGGGTCCTGCTGCCACAGCAGGTCATGCAGGTAGACGCGCATGGTGTTCATGCCGAACTGCTCGTGCGCCCAGCGGAGTTCGCGGTCGATGGCTGCCGGATCGAAGGTCTCGGCCTGGAACATCTCCAGCTGGTTGATGGCGTTGGAGGTGGTGTAGTTCGCGCCCACCAGCCACTGCTGTCTGGAATACCACGCGTCGGCTTCGGCCGGGGTCCAGCGTGCGGCGTCGGTCGCATGCGCCATCGGTGCGACGGCGAGCAGCGTTGCCAGCAAAGGGGTAAGCCACTTTCGCATGAGATGCATCTCCTTGGTTCATGAGCTGCCCGTCCTGGCGTGAGCCAGGAGGCGGGCGGTGCGTACTGCGTCGGATTGCCGGTGACGTGGGCGACCGGCGTGCCAGCTGCGCGGGATCAGCGGGCGGGCGGTGTGCGGTCGGTCGAGAAGTCGTAGACGATGCGGTTCACATAGGTCTCGCCCGGGGCCAGCCGCGCCGAGCCGAACGACGGCTGGTTCGGTGTGTCCGGGAACAGCTGCGGTTCCAGCGCGATGGCATCGCCCTGGCGATAGACACGGCCACTCTTGCCCACGGTGCTGCCGTCGAGGAAGTTGCCCGAATAGAACTGCAGGCCAGGCTGCGTGGACAGCACGGTCATGACCCGGCCCGAGCGCGGGTCGTGCACACGGGCGACTTCGCGCGGCTCGCGCGTGGGCGATCTGCTGATGACCCAGTTGTGGTCGTAGCCGCGGCCATGCAGCAGCTGCGGCTCATTGCCCTGGCGCAGGTCGCGCCCGATCGGCTTGGCCGTGCGGAAGTCGAAGGCGGTGCCTTGCACCGGCTGCAGCACGCCCGTGGGAATCAGGCTCGCATCCACCGGCGTATAGGCGCTGGCCGGAATGGTCAATTCGTGATCCATCGCCGAGCCGGAACCCTCGCCGGACAGATTCCAGTATGCGTGGTTGCTGAGGTTGACGATGGTCGGTGCATCGGTCGTGGCGCGGTACTCCACCTCCAGCCGGCCATTGCCCTTCAATGCGTAGGTTGCCGTGACCGTGAGCGTGCCCGGATAACCCTGGTCGCCGTCAGGGCTGACATGCTGCAGGGTGGCGTGATCGGCGGCGGCGTCGACGATCTTCCACACCACCTTGTCGAAGCCGCGGGTGCCGCCGTGCAGGCTGTTCGGCCCATTGTTGACCGGTACCTGATAGGTCCTGCCATCCAGGGTGAAGCGACCCTTGGCGATGCGGTTGGCGAAGCGGCCGACGATCGTGCCGAAGTACTGCGGATTGTCGAGCGTCGCCTTGAGCGTCGCGTCGCCAAGCAGTACATCGGCGTATGCGCCATCACGGTCCGGCACTTCCAGTGAATGCAGTGCAGCGCCCAGCGTCAGTACCGTGGCCTGCATGCCGGTGCCGTCACGCAGCAGGATCGACTCAACCACGGTGCCATCGGCCGTCCGGCCTACCACAGCGCGTTCCTGTGCCTGACCTGCGCCCACTGCAGACAGTGCCAGTACGCCGATCAGCCCTGCCGTCTTCCCCTTGCCAGCACGCATTGCTCAAGACCCCTCTCGATGTCGTGATGCGTACAAAAACATATAATCAGACAATACGCACGTTGCGACGCAGCACGTGATCGGACCGCCGCGTTCGGCTGGGGTCAACGCGCAGTCGCGGTCATCGCGTGCAGTGCGGAGAAGCCGCGCACCACGGCGTCGGCGGACGCCACCGCGTGCGTGGCGATGCCGATTTCCGACAGCGCCGCCTGGTACAGCCGGGTGACCGGTCCGGAGCCCACCAGTGGCACCGACGCCGACCTCAGCCCGGGGAACAGCGCCAATGCGTCTGCAATCTCCGCACCGGCCAGCAGTCCGCGCAGGTAAGCGCTGGTCGCCGTGCGCGGCAGGGTGCCGCGGATCATCCGTGCCCGCACACCGAAGAGCAGCGCACCCAGGCCCAGTCGGCGGTCGGCGCCCGCATGCACACCCTCGGCGAAGGCCGGTCCTGGCTCACCCGGTCCGTCCAGCACCGAGGCAAGCAGGCCGCCACTGACCAGTCGATCGAACAGTTCGCCGGACATCGAGGTCATGAAGCTCTGCACCTGGCCGTCGATCAGCTGGATCCACTTGGTATGCGTACCCGGCAGCGCCACGATGGCATCGGGGCCGACATCGCCGCCGCGCAGCAGCCCCAGCAGCTCGGTCTCCTCGCCGCGGAGCACGTCCGGCATGCCATCCACGGGGCGCACGCAGGCCATGCCGGGCACGATGCTCACGGAGAGCTCGCCGATCCGGGTCGGCACCAGCTGCTGCGCGATCGAGGCAACACCTGCAGGGCACTCCACGTAGCCGGCATCGATCCAGCCGACATTCGACCCGATCATGCCGGCCGCATAGGCGTGGCGTGCAGCCGGCCAGCGTGCGCGGATCGTGTTGGCGGCCACCACCATGTCGTCACGGTCCAGCGTGGCCACGCCCGCAGGCATTTCATGGGCATCAAGCCGCTCACCGTTGGGTCCGATCAGATAGGCGCGCAGATTGCTGCTGCCCCAGTTGATGCCGATGATGCTGTCGGGGTGGTCCTGCTGCATGGTGGTTCCTCGGGACGATGGTGTTGCCTATTGTCTGATTATATGGTTTGGTGGCCGCTCGCTGGCAAGCCTGCCGGCGCAGTTCCAGTCGGGAGGGGAACGCAATGAACGGCACGCTTTCCATGGCGCTTGCAGCGCTGCTTCAGGTATCGACGAACGCGTCCGCCGCAACGCCGGCGGTGGACAATCCGCTGCTGGACTCCGGGCCGGACCCGTGGATCACCCGCGATGGGGACGTGTTCTATTACATGGGCACGCACGGTGATCGCCTCGCCATCCGCGCCACCCGCGACCTTGCGCGCCTGGCTGACGCGCGCGAAGTCACGGTGTGGCGTCCGCCGGCAACGGGGGCGAATGCCAAGTCGATCTGGGCGCCGGAACTGCATCGCATTGATGGGCGCTGGTACATCTACTACACGGCGGCAGCGGGCGATGCACCCGAAGGCCAGGAAGACGCCCATCGGGGGGTGTTCGTGCTGGAGAACAGCAATGCCGATCCGACCCGGGGTACATGGACCGATCGCGGACGGCTGGCCACGGCACACCCCGGCATCGACGGCACCACCTTCGTGACCGGCGGCAAGCGCTACTTCGTGTATTCACCCTACGTGGGACCGGACAGCGTGCTGGCCATCGTGGCCATGGCCAACCCCTGGACCCTGCGGGGCAGCGAAACCATCATCGCGCGGCCGGACCAGGCGTGGGAGCGACAGGGCGGGCGGCAGATCCTGGAGGGCCCGGAGTTCCTGCAGGGCCCACGCGGCGACCTGTTCCTGACCTATTCGGGCAGTGCGTGCTGGTCGGATGACTACGCGATTGGACTGCTGCACGCCAAGGCGGGCGCCGATCCGCTGGATGCGAGCGCGTGGCACAAGGCGAAGCAGCCGATCCTTGCCAAGCATCCTGCTGGCAACGTGTACGCGCCGGGGCACAACGGTTTCTTCCAGATGGCCGACGGCGCGCCGTGGATCATCTACCACGCCAACCCGGGGCCGGACATGGGCTGCACCGCCAAGCGCTCGCCGCGCATCCAGCCGGTGCATTGGAGCCAGGACGGCATGCCGCTGCTGGATGCGCCGTACGGGCGCGGAGTCGGGGTGAAGTGATTGCGTCGGCGGTCGAATGCTCTCACGCTTCTCCAGCAGCCTTGTCTGGCGCCAGGGCGGCCGCGCGGCTGTGATGAAACGCCGCCGCAGGGCTGGAGGTGGGAGGTGCCGGATTGTTCCGATGCTTTGCGCTACACCGCCGGCACCGTGATCCTCTGCAGGTCCAGCGTGGCCCGCAGCGCATAGTTCTTGCGGATCACCGGCACGATGCGGGTCAGGCCTGGATCGAAGTAGTCCCTGAACAACGGTGGCCGTGCCGAGCCCAGATAGAACGCACGGTCCTGCTTGACTGCTGCCGGCAACAGCACGTCACTGAAGTCGCTGTCGGAGGCGTCAGTCACCAGGCACGGTACATGGCGGAGCCCAAGCTGGCGCAGCAGGTACAGGCGATGGGAGCCATTGGTCAGGATCAGGCGGTTGCCGATCCGGGTGGCACTGACGAGGTTGTCGCTGAAGCCCAGATAGATGACCAGCGCGTGGCTGGCTGCACCGAAGGGTTCGTAGCCGGCGATGGCGGACGGGTCGATCGTCGCCACGTCCAGAAAGCGCAGGTCGTTGGAGCTGGACGCAAAGGTGTAGCTGCCTTCGGACCGGGACGCGCGGACCGGCGGGTGAGCGTGCCGCCCGTTGCGTGCAACCAGCTCCATGATGTCCTGTGCCGTGGGGGAGGCGGGGAAGGCGGCGGCAAGCTCGCCGATATGGCGCAGGTTGATGCACTCCTGGAAGACCACCAGCCGGTCGATCTCGACCATCTGCCATGCGCGCGGCACGTTGTTCGTCATGCGGTGCATCGACGGTTGGCGTGGCGCGTGGTCGGCCAGCGCCGCCATCTCCGCAGGAAGTGCATGCACCTCGACCGCGTCGGCGTCGTTGGCCTCTTCCTTCAGCTGGCGCAGCGCGTCGGCGCGGGCGTTCTTCCATTCCTCCACCAGCATCGCCTCATCGAAGCATCCGGGCGGGCATCGCTCCCTGATGAAGCGGATGAACCTCGGCAGCGGGAACGGTCCTTTGAGCAGAAGGGTGGGCTCAAGGCCATCGTCACTGGTCGGGTCGCTCATCCATTTCCCCTTCGAGAAGGCGTGTCGACGTTGCCGGACAGCGACAGTCGTCACACTGAAATAATATGTTATATCGTAACATTTACTTGCCTTGACGGCAATCGCTTAGCAACACGCGCAGCGATGGTGGCTTGGCTGCTCCGTATCCGTGGCACGACGCCCGGATACATCCACTGACAAGAGGAGATGTTCATGAACGATCTGATTGAGCTGGGTGTAGTGGCAGGACAGCAGAACCCTGAAGACCAGGGTGTGGGCGGTGATCTGATCGAGCTGGGCTCGGTGGTTTCGGAAACCAAGGCACACAACCACGGCACCTTGTGGGATGGCGTGTTCCCGACCACCTCGCCCTGATCCACTGCGGCATGCATGACCTGCGGTGCATGCCCTGCGCATGCACCGCTTCTCCGCCTGGACTGAAGAGATCACGTAATGGAACAGCCTGCGGCGCGCTATTTCCTGTCGAAGCAGGCCCATGTCTGTGTCACCGGTGATGCGATGGTGATCCTGGACCAGGCGACGGGAAAATACCTGTCGCTCGACCGCCATCGTGCTGCCAGCCTGGGCGGGCTGGTGCTGGGTTGGCCGTTGCCGGCAGACGGCCGGCGGATGCCGGATCTGTTGCAGTCGCTGCTGCAACGCGGGCTGATCACCGACGATCCGCAGCAAGGCAAAGCCGCGACCAGTGCTTCGATCGCGCTGCCGCGCCACTGGATACGCGACGGTGAACCTCGCGGTTGTCCGCGCATCACCGCACGTGACGTCCGCAGATTCATGGCTGCGTGCATGCGTGCCGGATGCAGCAGGACGTTCCTTCCTTTCAGCCACACAGTGTCCTCGGCGCGCAGGCGTGCGCAGGGATCACAGCGCACGGACGTAGGCGTGCAGGAGCTGGCCCTGCGCGTCCGGGTGTTCGACTGGCTGCGGCCGTTGGCCTTCAGGAAGACGGACGAGTGCTTTCTCTACTGCCTGGCGATGCGCGAATTCCTGTCCAGGCATGGAATCGTCGCGGACTGGGTGTTCGCGGTCAGGACCCAGCCCTTCGCGGCGCACTGCTGGCTGCAGCACGGCGATCAGGTTCTGACCGATATCCCCTTCAACCTGCGCCGGATGGTTCCCATCCTGGTGCTGTAGAGGCGCCTCACGCATGTATCGATACATCGCCGTGCTCTGGAACACCTCCTGCGACTCCGCAACCGCCCGGGCGCAGCAGGCGATGCAGCGCATCGAGGCCATGCACGCCGGCATCACCTGCGTGATGAACGACCACGGCGCCGCGATTTATGTCCAGAGTGACAACCCGGGCTACCTTGACTGCAGCCGCTGCGGCTCGCTGGTCGTGCTCGGCGCGCTGTTCGACAGGACTTTCGGCCGGGATACCGTGCCCGCGCGCGTGCCACTGGATGCGGCCGCCGCCGATGCGGCCTGCCGCACGCAGGGAAAAACCCTGGTGCAGCACTACTGGGGCCGCTATGTAGCGTTCGGCTACCAGCCGCAGTCATCGAGCTGGTTCGTCCTGCGTGATCCCACCGCTGAAATTCCCTGTTACATGACGACGGCGGATCAGCTGACGGTGGTCTTCTCCAGCATGGAAGACTGCCTTGCACTGGGCCTGCGCGATTTCAGCATCGACTGGCTCTTCCTGTCCTACTCGCTGCTGTTTCCGTTCCGTGACGGGTTGCAGACCGGCTTCAGGGAGGTCACCGCCATCGAGGCCGGGGAGGCCGTTTCAATCCGCGATGGCGAGCCGGTCAGCCGGCAGTGCCAGTGGGACATCGTGCGCCTGGCCCGCGACGAACCGATCGAAGACCTGCAGGAGGCGGTGCAGCTCGCGCGCTCCACGCTGCTGGGCTGCATCGGTGCCCTGGCCAGCCGGCACCGGCGTATCCAGCTGCAGCTGTCGGGTGGGCTGGATTCCTCCATCATCCTCGCCGGCCTGCTGCACGCACCTTCCATGCCGGAAGTGGACTGTGTCCACCACTATGACGACGGCATCGGTGCCGATGAGCGGATGTTCGCCCGCATGGCGGTGGCCGGTGCCAGTGAGTCGTCGGGCCGGCGCTGCGGGTTCGTCGAGTACCGGCGGCAACCCCACTGCGCGCTGGAAGAGATCATGACCTTCCCGCGGACGGCGCGGCCGGCACATTGCTCGGGCTACCTTCTGCATCGCCGTGATGTCGCCTTTGACGCAGATACCGTGCAGTTCACCGGCGTCGGCGGCGACGCGGTCTTCCTGCGCTTCAAGGGCAACGCTGCGGCGATCGACCATGCCTGGCGGCGCGGCATCGACCGCCACTTGTTCCGGGTCGCCTTTGAAACCGCACAGTCGGGCGATTCGCTTTATGGCGTCCTCAAGGATGCGGTGATCCATGGGCTGCTCAGGCGGCCGGCCAGCATCAACGGTCGCTGGGGCAACCCCTGCGAATGGGTGAAGGTCGACGCGACCGAGCAGGACGTCACGCCACCGGCCTGGCTGCGCCATGCGCGCAACGAAGGCCATGAGGTGTCACCGTACAAGCTTGCGCACATCAGCCGGATGGTGTTTCCGACCAGCGTCCTTGATCCGTTCGAGGGCGCGGGTCGCTGGCACGGTGTCTCTCCGATCAGCGCACAACCGCTGGTCGAACTGTTCGCGCGCATGCCGCTGCGCCTGCTCATGGCGGACGCGGAGGACCGGACGATCGCACGGCGTGCCTTGCAGGGGCTGCTGCCGGACGCTCTGCTGTCGCGGAAGGTGAAGTCCTACCTCGACGATCATTCGGTCGCGGTCACCCAGGGCCATCAGGCGTTCATCCGCAGCCTGCTTGTCGATGGGCTGCTGGCCCGGCGTGGGTACATCGACAGCGCCTCGGCCGACGCTGGCATCCGCCGGGTCGGCCCGGATCATTCGTCGCAGGTGCTCGGCATCTTCGGCCCGCAGGTCAACATCGAAGCCTGGCTCAGGCGCTGGGCAGAGCGGCCCGCAGGGCAGGGAGCCGGAGTCGCCTAGGCGCTCCGGCTCATCTCCTCGAGGTACAGGCTCTCAAGATCGTTGGCGGTGATGGTGGTGGCATCCAATGTCCTGCGCAGCCGCCCGGCCTGCATGAGGCCGATCGTGGTGGCCACCTCGCGCGCGCGGAACAGATCGTGCGTGGCCATCAGGATGGCGGTGCCACGATCACGCTGCCGCACGATCAGGTCATGGAACTCGGCCGACGCGGTGGGGTCGAGGCCGGAGGTTGGCTCGTCAAGCAGCAGTGCCTTGGCGTCCTTGACGATGGCCAGGGCAATGCCGACCTTCTGCCGCATGCCCTTGGAGTAGAGGCCCACGCGTCGTCCGAAGACATCCGGCGCCAGGCCCGCTGTACTCAGTGCATCCCGCAGCCGGGCGGGTGAGCGGTCGTCCACGCCGGCCAGACGCGCGAAGTAGTCCAGGTTCTCAAGACCGGACAGCTCGTCGTACAGCGCCACGGTCTCGGGGATGTACAGCAGCCTGCGTCGCACCTCCTGCGGGTGCCGGTGCGCGCTGAGTCCATCGACTTCCGCGGATCCGGAGGTGGGGGTGAGGAAGCCCAGAAAGAGCTTGATCGTGGTCGATTTTCCCGCACCGTTGGCTCCGAGCAGGCAGAAGATCTCGCCCGGTCCCACCTCGAAGCTGACGTCGTCGAGTGCCCGGTGGGTGCCGTGTTCCTTGACCAGGTTCTTTGCAGAAAGCATGTGGGCTCCTCAAGGGGCCGCCAACCGGCGACGCATCGATCCGGCGGCGATCAGCAGAATCAGGGTGGCGGCGAGCAGCGCCGCGAGATCGGCACGCACTCCACGCCGGCCCACGCCGGCCGGCTCCACGAACCGGAAGCGGGGCAGGGCTTCATATTCGGCAAGTGTCTGCGGCGCGTCGCGATCCAGGTACGCCTTGTGCAGCAACCGACGGGCCTGCCAGAACGCATGGACCTGGTCCTGGAAGGCGAGCGCGCGATCCGCGTCCGAGCCGGCGATGCGGTCCAGCGCGTCCTGTACTGCGACCGCGGGCATCAGCAACCGCACGTTGTCCAGCACCCGGCGGCGTGCATCCTGCGCCCGCTCATGCGATTCGATCAGCGGCGCAAGGTCGAGATCGGTTGCCAGCAGGTCGGCATAGGCCTCGCGCACGTGGTCCGGAATCACCGGTGTCGAAGAACGTACAGCCGTTGAAGCACTGCGGCGATGGAGTGTCTGTTGCCTGGCCGTTGCGGCCAGCCGCGCCTTCACGTCGGTCGCGAGCTGCATCTGTGATGGCGGCGGAACGGCCAGATTCACTGCGGCGAGGGTCAACGACGGGGCCATCACCACGATCAGCAACCACACTCCGCCGGCCGCAATGGCCGCCTCCGTGGTGCGTCGGGCGAAACAGCCGATCAGCACCGCCACCGCCAGCCAGAAGCCGCCATAGGCAAGGATGACCAGCGAGAGCAGGCCGAGGCCGGCAAGGCTCTCCGCACCGGACCACGCCGCCGCGCCGACCAGGATCACTCCCGCAGGCAGCAGCACCACTGCGCCCCGGGCCAGCGCCTTTACCGCAATCAGCCGTCCCGCCGCGACCGGCTGCGACAGTACCAGCGCAGCGATGCCACGCTCGCGCTCGCGGGCCCAGAGGTCATAACTGGCTGCCAGGATGACCAAGGGCAGCAGAAAGACGATGACGAACGCCAGATCGAACCGGCCTGCGGCCCGCGCTGCCGGATTGCCGATGTCGGCCCACACGTTCCTGAAAAGCTGGGTGCGATCGCCCAGCGCCACCACATCGGCCGTATAGGGATAGGCCTCCGCCTGCCCGATCGATACTGACGCCATCGCAGCCGGCGGCAGCACGGGTTGGACGCGCGGCAACACCGAGGGCGCCTTGCCGACGAACACCCGGCTGCGGTCATGGGTGTGCTGCTCTTCGAGCTGGATCACGCCGATGGCGGCGTTACGCTGTTCGACCCACGCCCCGCCATTCCACGCGGCGTAGGCGGCCAGCGCCAGCAGCAGCATCAGCAGGGTGGGCAGCGCCCGATCGCGCAGCAGCCTGCGCACCTCATGGCCGGCAACGGAAAGACTGCTCATGGGGTCGTCCCCAGGCGCCGGGCCGAGAAGAACACCAGTCCAAGCGCCAGCAGCACCCAGCCCAGCAGAATGGCCAGGTTCGCCGCCTGTGCCGCGGCAATGCCGGCCAGGCACTGTTGCCCCGGCCTGTAGGCCACGGACCGGGTGAGGGTCGCGATGTCGGCACGATGCTTCTCCCCCTGCGGCGCCTTGTGCTGCTTCACTTCCGCATTGAGTGCCTGGATCAGGCGGTAGCGGTAGTCTTCCACGCTCTGCAGGAAGGCCAGGTGCGCCGCGAAATCGGTGCGGGCGAATGCGCGTGACCATGACTGCAGCGCGATGGCCGGAGAAACGAAGGCGAATGCGCGCTGTGTTGCTTGCTGCTGCCGATAGGTCGCATGGATCCGCTCGAAGTGGCGGTTGTAGGTGTCCGTCGAGTTTCTCTCTGCGAACTCCAGGGCCACGCCCCGGAAGTTGACGGGAAGCTCTTCCACCGTGTCGACTTGGTAGCGCGCCATCAGCGCGTGTCGCAGGGCGTCCAGCCGCTTGTCCGCAGGGTCATGGCCATCCACTCCGTTCTCCGCCTCTTCCGTCACGGCGGCCCTGAATGCCGGCGCGGTGGGCGTGGGATCCAGCGATTCGGCCACCGCTGGCGCCATTCGTGGCACCAGCACGGTGGCTACCACCCAGAATCCCAGCAGCACCACCAGCGAGGTCCGCGCCGAGCTGGACAACGCCGAGACACCGACCGTGAGGGCACAGAACACCAGCAGATAGAGTCCGTAGGCCGCGCACATGGCCAGCAGCGCGGCGATGTCCATCCAGCCGGCGTTCTGTCCCGCCACAGCGGGAACCGTCGCCGCCAGCATGGCAAGCACCAGCAGCAGGGAAGCACTTGCCAGAGCAATCAATCGGCCGATGATCAGCACCGCAGGCGACGCCCCGGTGCCGAGTTCCTGGCGAAGGGTTTCGCGGGCGACGTCACCGGACAGCGTGGCGAAGCCGGCAAGGATGATGAGCAGCGGCGCTACTACCTGCAGCGCCCAGGCGGCAGAGAAACCGTCGAACCGGCTGAGGGCGGTGCCCGCGTCCATCGCGCGATGCCTGGCCGGGTTCTGTGCGTGACCTTCGATGAACACCGAGGTGCCCAGTACATCGGTCAGTCCCGGATCGAGCGCGGCCAGGGGTCGCACCGGTGCGGGAATGGCGCGTCCCACATGCGCCGCGGCATGGGGATCGATCACGCCTTGGCCGTCCCACAGCCGCGCTTCCTCCGCTGCTACGGCCTGGCGCTCCTGCGCCTGCAGGGACAGGCGCGCGGCACCCGTGGAAACGGATGCGCCCGCAAGCAGCAGCAGGACCAGGGCGAGCCACGGCAGGCGCCGCTCACGCCACATCAAGGTCAGCTGAGTTGCCGCGACACCGGCAGCTTGCCGAAGCGTCGACGCAGGCCGGAAGCGGGCGGGGGAGGGCGGGCTCATCCGGCTTACCAGCGATGCGTGAGGGTCACCGACAGGAAGCGCCCCAGCGCGGTCGCATTGGTGGGGTCGTAGCCGGTGTTGATGCTGTTGATGATGAAGGGCGGATCCCGGTCGAGCAGATTCTGCACGTTGAGGGCGAGCGACGTGCCTTCGTGGTCGCCGGCCGGGGCGCCGAAGTGGTACTTGAGGTTCAGGTCGACGGTCGTCCAGGAGCTGACGTGTGGGTGGGCGATGTTGGCCGGATCGCGGTAGCTGTCCACGTAGTTCACGAAGACGCCGCCTGCGGCCTGGCCCCGGTCCAGGGTCAGGCCGCCGCGCAGCTTGAGGTCGACCGGGTAGTAGACCGCGTTGACCGCGTCCAGCTCGGGCGATGTGCTGGTCACGCGCCGCGTCGATTCGAGGATGTACTGTCCGGCCAGGTTCATCGCGATCCGCGTCTGGCCCACATCGACGCGATAGGACGCGTTGAGATCGACGCCGCGCTGCGAGGTGAAGGCGTTGTTGCGGAAGCGGTTGTCCAGGATCACCTGGCTGCTGGTCTCGTCCAGGCCGGCTGGGAGTGCATACGGCCCCACACGTGAGACGAACAGCCCCAGGCCCGACACGCCCAGTTGGCGCGCCTGCTGGATCTGCTGCTGCGATGGATCGACGGTCAGGATGTCCGCGTAGGGGGCCGTGGACTGCAGGAACAGGGACGGGAAGCTGCCGCCGAAGCCGCTGCCGATCCGGTCCGCATAGTCGATGTGATAGTAGTTGGCATCAACCGTGAGGCCGGGAACGGAGGGCGGCGCGAACGAGAACCCGCCGGTCCAGGTTTTCGCACGCTCGGGGCCGAGATCGGGATTGCCGTTGGAGAGCATCATCAGGACGGTGCTGCCGTTGGCCGCGTTCGGGTTCGGCACGTTCGCCACGACCACGGTGTTGTTCAGCTGCATGTCCTGGTAGACCGGCGCGCGGTAAGAGCGGCCGTAGCTGGTACGGAAGGAGAGTCCCTCGGTGGCTTCCCACAGCAGCCCCAGCTTGGGATTCAAGGTGGAGCCGAAGTCGCTGTAGTCGTCGTAGCGCGCCGCCGCGGTCAGCGACAGGCTGCGAACGCCGGGCATCTCCTTGAGCAGCGGGATGTTGAGCTCGGCAAAGGCGGACCTGATCGTGCGCTGCAGATCGAGCGGCTTTTCCAGCCCACGGTGATCGAGCAGCTCATAGCCATCGCGGCGGTAACCGACGCCGACCGCTGCGCGTACCGGGCCGGCGGGCAGGCTGAAGACCTCACCGTCGGCCACCACGTCCAGATAGCGCGATTCAGAGTTCGTATCCGTCGGTGGCGCCGTGCTGACGGTGCTGCCGGTAATGGTCGTGCGCTCGTAGGACACCTCGTTCCTGCCGAATCCAGCGTCCAGGCGCGCCTGCCACTGGCGCGGGAGCTCCAGGGTCAGGCCTGCGAACACATCGAACTGCTGCGTGTGCGGGAACAACCGGGTTTCGTCGGCCGTGCCGGAGATGGTGGTGTCCATCTCGCGCTTGGCGAACGAGCCGGTGAGATTCAGCGTCAGCACATCGCTGAGCTCCTGCACGCCATCGACATACAGGCTGTGCCGCTTCGATCCGGGATAGAGATCGTAGGGCCTGACCGTGACGTTCCGGGAGAAATCCTTGTCGGTGGCGGGCAGGTTGCCCTGCTTCAGGAACTCGTAACTTGCCAGCACACGGCCGCGGTCCCACGCCCACCCCGCGGACTGCGACACCTGGTACTCGTCCATGTTGCCGGTGGTGACCGTGCCGTACCGCAGCGACGACTCATAGCCGGTGAAGTCCTGGCGCAGGATGATGTTGACGACGCCACCGACGGCATCGGTGCCGTAGATGGCAGAGGCACCATCGGTGAGGATCTCCACGCGTTCGACCGCACTGAGTGGAATCAGCGATACATCGACATACTGGTAGCGGTTCGATGAGGTCACGCGATGGCCGTTGACCAGGGTCAGCGTAGTGCCCGTACCCAGGCCACGCAGGTTGATCGCGGTGCCCTGGCCGAAGTTGTTGCCGGTATCACGGTCAACACCGAGATTGGCCACATTGGCACCATTGGCGCCGCCACCGAAGTTCTGCGGCAGCTTCTCGAACAGCTGCTGCAGGGAGGCCACGCCAGTGCGGTCGATGGCCTCCCGGTCGATCACGATGACCGGCGACGCACCACCGCCGACGGCATCGCGGATGTTGCTGCCAATGACCAGCACCTTGTCCAGGGTGGCCGTGGGTGCATCGTCGTCGGTGCCCGCGTTCTGTGCCTGGGCTGGTGCTCCGATCTGCAGCGCGGCAGCGATGCTCGCGGCCAGCAACGCGCGCCTACCGCCCTTGAATACCTGTTCCATTCCCCGGTCCATCACTCTCATCCGATATCGGCCTGCAGCACTGTCACGTGCATTTGAGGGCGATGTTATATCATATCATTCAACTATACAGGGACTGCCTTGCCCTGTGGACCGCCGAGACGCCGGGGACCGAGAGTGATGAAGCCGTTCGCTGTGCCCGCGCCTGTCAGCGAAATACTGACGGCCTACTGGAAAGCCGATCGCACGCTGCTGGTGCTCATCGCCGGCACCGTGCTGCTCTCCGGCCTGGCCACCGTTGCGGCGCCCTATCTGTTCTCGCGGTTGATCGACCGCCTCCCCGGGCAGGGCGCAGCCGTCCTGGCCGGGTGGTTCGTTCTCTACGCCGTGCTGCTCGGGGTGGGCAGCGTGCTGCAGAACACGGTGCAGTATCTGTCATTCCTCAGCGGCGAGAATCTGGGCTTCATCACCAGTACCCGCTACTTCGCGCGCCTGCTGAAGAAGACCAGCAGCTTCTTCGTGGAATACAACGCAGCGGAACTGCAGGTGGCCGGCGAAAAGGGGCGGGGGGCGCTCAAGATCGTCGTGCAGCTGGGCCTGGTGGCCTTCATTCCCAGTGCCCTGCAGATCGTGTTGACCCTGGTCACCCTGGGCGCGCTGATCAACATGCAGATCGTGGCCATCGTGCTGGGCTACGGCACGGTGGCCGTAGCGCTATCTGCTCGCGCTACCCGACGTGCACGCATCCACCGCGAAGCGGCCGTCGAGGCTGGTCAGCAGAACGCCCGCTTCGTCGGCAATGCCATGAATGCCATGGAAACGCTCAGGCAGTTCGGCGGCAGCGGCTGGATGGTGCAGCGCTTCGAGCAGAAGGCGCAGAGCGTGCGTGACAGCTGGCGTGCCTACGTGCTGCAGCGCGTAGGCTTCATCGCCCTGCTGGGCATCGGCCTGGCCGTCGAGTTCATCGTCACCTTCACCCTGCTGCTGCCGCGCTACCAGAGCGGACAGCTGAGCGTGGGCGACATCGTCCTGTCCAATCTGCTGCTGCTCCAGCTCAATCTGCCGCTGGAGATGATCGCGCGCTCCATCGATGACGTCGGCCGTTCGTGGAGCATGCTGGCGCCGCTCTCTGCCCTGTGGGCCGCGCCCGAGGAACCGCAGGTGGCCCATGCCGAACGGTTCTCCGCCCGCAGCGGCCTGCTCCAGTTCGACGCAGTGAGCCATCGCTATGACAATGGTCGCGGCGTCACCGATGCGACCTTCCACGCCGGACGCGGCGGCATCACCTTCCTGATGGGAGAGACCGGTACCGGCAAGTCGACACTGTTCAAGCTGGCGCTGAAATCCATCGAGCCCCAGCACGGCCGGATACGGGTGGACGGTACCGACCTGGCACGGATCGATCGCGCGACGTGGCACGCGGCCGTCGCCGTCGTGCCGCAGGACGTGATGCTGCTCAACGAAAGCGTGGCCGATAACATCCTGCTGGGGCGCCCGCGCGATGATGGGCGGCTGCGGCATGCCGCACGCAAGGCTGCCATCCTCACCTTGATCGAGGCACTGCCCGAGCGCTTCGAGACCACGGTCGGGGAGCGTGGCCTGAAGCTCTCCGGCGGCGAGCGGCAGCGCATCGCAATCGCACGCGCGCTCTATGGTGAGCCCGCGATCCTGTTGCTGGACGAAGCGAGCTCGGCCCTGGATGAGGCCACCGAACGCGAGATCATGGGTCATATCCGGGCGCTGGCCAGCGAGGTGACCGTGCTGGCCATCACCCATCGGCGCAGTGTCGTCACCGACGCCGATCGGGTGGTGGAGCTGGGCGGGGCGCAGATCGAATCCCTTGGCAGGCCAGCGCAGCCCTGATTCCGCGCCCGCTTTGCCGGCCTTCGTCGGCCGGCGCGGGCTCTGGTCGCATGCCGCTCACCAGGCAGGTGCATTTGGGCTAGCGTGGGCACTTGAACACGGGGATGCAGAAATACATGAAACGTTGGCTCTTCCTGATGCTTGTAACGGTCCCGTTTGCTGCCGGGGCCATCGTCATCCGTGACGACGTGGACGATGCCCGTTACCGCGTCGATGGATCTGCCTTCCCGGCCCTGGCCGACCTGCCGGGAGAGGGGCACGGCGTACTGATCGCTCCGCGCTGGGTGGTCACCGCCGCGCACGCGGCACCGATGGACGGCATGGGTGCCGAAGTCACCGTCGGTGGGCGCAACTACGCCGTCGAGCGTGTGTATCTGCACCCCGGCTTCAGGCCGATGCCGGCCGCGCTGGGCGAAGAGGCCCTGGCAACAGGCAGTGCAGGGAAGATCCACGCGTTCCTGGCGGCATCGGATGACATCGCGCTGATCCGGTTGGCAACGCCCGTCGCCGCTGTCGAGCCCGTCGCGCTTTATCGGGGCGCGGGCGAGGTTGCGCAGGTGGCCACCTTGATAGGGAAGGGCGCCACCGGGAATGGCGCCGAGGGGTTGATCCCCGGAGGGTCGCATCGCGCCGCCCTGCGGCGGGCGTGCAACGCCATCACTGGCGGCAACGACCGCTATCTCTGGTACCGGTTCGATCCGCCGCCGAGCGCCCTGCCGCTGGAAGGCGTGCTGGGCAACGGCGACAGCGGCGGCCCACTGGTCATCAATGCGCAGGGCCGCTGGCAGCTGGTCGGCCTGGGCTCCTGGATCACCGCCGTTCCCGAGCACGCCCTTGAGGCCGGCTTCTATGGCCAGGTGGTGTTCAACGTGCGCATCTCACGCTACGCCGGCTGGATCGACCGCGTCATGTCCGGGGACGACGCGGGTCGATAGCGGTCGCTGGTTTCAACCCGGCAGCTCGCACTTCATCTTGCCGTCCACGTAGTACGGCTTGGGTACGTTGGGGTTGTCGCTGGTCTTCTCGAAGACCACCTCGAACGAGTCGGCATCCGGCGAGCCCTTGCGATCGGTACAGGCGTCCTGCAGCTTTTTCTTGACCGCAGCAATGCCGGCATCGCGGTTGGCGCCGTCGGCGCTGTTGGTCAGGTTCACGGTTTCGGCCGAGGCCAGCGGGCTCAGGGCCAGCAGGCAGCCGGTAATCAGCACGGTGTGGAGCTTGGTCATGGACTCGGCTCGTGAAGGTTCAGGGGCTTCGAGGATAGTGCGCGGCTGTTAACGGTGCGTGGTTGGGTGTGACGCGTCACGTTAGTAAGTGCCGCCCGCCGGTCAGGGCGGGCCCACATCTACGGACGCTGCGGTCAACGGGAGTGGCTGTGTGTCCCGCGAGCGCCAGCGCCCGCGGGACGAGGCATCAGCCTTCCGGCAACAGGCGTTCACTGGCGTGTGCGGTCAGCCCAAGGCCGGCCATGACCAGCCCTTCCAGCACACGGTCGCCGACGTACTGGTCAGGCTCTCCATTCTTGCGGGCGCGCTCTGCGGCAAGCAGAATTTCCATCACCACGCGCAGGCCATTGAGAGAACAGTCGGCGTCGGACAGTGCCATGCGTCGCCCTGGCGGAAGATGGCCTTCCGGCCAGGGCCGGCCGTTGGACGCGGCACCTGCGCCCATGCTGTGCAGCAGTGAAACAAAGGCGTTGGGATCCGGTGTGGGCTCGTTGGCGGGATGCAGGCGGATCGGGTGCGGAGAAGGGGGGTAGGCGTTGGTCATGGCAGGGCTCCGAACAGATAAACGGAAGCCGCCACCGATGAAGGTGGCGGACGGTGCGAGGTTCGAAACCCGGTCTACGCTAAACCGGCAGGCACAAGGCCTCCGCGCACCGCCCGCCATAGCCGGCCGACGGATTGCCAGCCGGCTCCACCTGATGGGTGATGCCGGCTGGCAAGCCTGTACTTCAGCGTAGAACCGGGGTTTCGAAGCCCGGCCACCCGTTTTCGGTGGCGCGCCAAGAATTACTCCCGGTCATGCGGGAAGCCAAGGGCTTGGGGCTGATGCCGACAACGCCCTCGACGCTTTCGGCATTGTTGCATAGCTGGCCGGGGCAGGGAGGCGCCCATCGTGCAAGGGTTTGGCCTGATTTCAGGCGTGGGCTGTCGTGGTGGTGATGGCTCGAGTCCCGGAGCCTGGAATTCAGGGCAATCACGACACGCGGCAGAAGGGATCTGAAGGTGCTGGGCACTCAGATCACCGTATCGCTAAACGCCGCCTGTTCTTTCAGCCATGCGATCACCGTCGATGCGCCGCTGCGCACATCGCGGTGCAGTGGAAGCGCAATCCAGTAGGCCGGGCCGAGCGCTACAGCGGCATCTTTGAATGGCCTTACCAGCGCGCCCGAGGCGATGTCATCGAATGCAAAGCGATGGCGCGCCAGCGCGACGCCCTGGCCCTGCACAGCAGCCCGAAGCACGAGGTCTGACGATGAGAAGCGCGGGCCGGCAGTCACATCCATCGAGGCCGGACCGTACAGCTGCCGCCATGCCTCCCACGATGCATGTGGATCACGATCATGCACCAGCCGCGTCCCGAGCAGGTCGGCCGGCTGCGCCGGTTGGCCGGAAGCTTCGAACAGCGCCGGGCTCATGACCGGATACAGGACTTCGTCCATCAGCGGCTCGCACCTGGCATCGGGCCAGGGCCCACGGCCCATGCGTATGGCCAGGTCGATGTCGCCGGTCTGCAGGTTGTCGATCTTCTGGTCTACAACCACCGACACCTCAAGATGAGGATGCGCCTGCTCGAGCCGCGGAAGGCGCGGAAGCAGCCAGCGTGCCGCAAATGAAGGTGTGGTCGATACGGTCACCGATCGCCCGGAGCGTGCTTCCTGCACTGCGGTGATTGCGCGCTCGATATCGCGGAAGCTCGACAGCGTGGCTCGGCCCAATGCCTCGCCTTGCGGTGTAAATGTGATTCCTCGCCGGCCTGCAGCGTCGCCGACCAGCCGTACACCCAGCCAGAGCTCCAGCTCCGCGAGATGGCGGCTCACCGACGAGTGGACGATGCCGAGCTCGCGCGCGGCCGAGCGAATCCCGCCGTGGGCATACACGGTGGCGAACGCCCGAAGTCCGTTGAGGGGCATCTTCATGGTGGACTCAATAATAGACCAGAAGCGGCGTTCCTTGGACCAGCTTGCCATCACACGATGTTGCATCGAGTCCAGATCGGAGAGGATGAACATGGGAATGCTGGTCGATGGCCGCTGGGTCGATGCCGATTCGACAATGATCGATGGTCGCTTTGTGAGACCGGAAAGCATGTTCCGGCAGGGTCTGGATGGCATTGCGGGCCGACTGCGTGCACAACCGGGTCGCTACTGGCTCATTGCGTCGTCCAGTTGTCCGTGGTCGCATCGCACCCTGCTGCTGCGTGCCCTCAAGCGCCTGGAGCATGCAGTGCCGGTGCAGATCGCGGGTGGTGAGCGAATGCAGGGCTACGCGGTGGCCGGCGGTGCCTCCTGGGTCGTCCCGGGATGCGGCTCGCGGGTCCGGCACCTGCACGAGATTTACCGCCTGTCGGCACCCCGTTACACCGGCCGGGCAACAGTGCCGGTGCTGTGGGACAGTCAGGCCTGCAGGATCGTCAGCAATGAGTCGTCGCACATCATGCGCGCGTTCGATGCGGCCGATGCGAACGTCGCGGGGGCGTTCACGCTCGTCCCGCCCGCCTTCCGCGGCCGGATCGATGCCCTCAACGCCGCGCTTCAGGCCGGGCTGTTCAATGCCGTCTATCGCGCCGGTTTCGCGCAACGGCAGGACGCCTACGAAGAAGCTGTCGAGAGTGTGTTCGCCATGCTGGATCAGTTGGAGCGGCGTCTTGCGAATGCACGCTATCTGTTTGGCCTGATCATCACCGAGACGGACTGGCGCCTGTTCCCGACTTTGGTCCGGTTCGACGCCGTCTATCACGGCCACTTCAAATGTTCACGTCGGCGACTGATCGACTACCCGCACTTGTGGGCCTACGCGCGAGACCTGTACTCCTGGCGCGGTGTCGCCGCTACGGTCGATCTCGATGTGATCCGCAACGGGTATTACTGGCACGATCGAAGCGTCAACCCGTTCGGCATCATTGCCGCCGCACCCGATGCGGACTGGTCGGCTGCGCACGGTCGCGAGCGCTTCGGACCGGCGCGGGTGACGCTTGCCTCCGGGCAGGCGATTGAGGTCGATCCCATGACGCTTCAGTGCGGAGAGGCGGTGCGATGAGCGCTCTCCTGATCGGCGCAGGTGTCATCGCCGTTGCCACCATCACGCCAGGTCCCAACAACCTGCTGGTCATGCGCATCGCCGCGCGAACCGGATTCGTAAGCGCGCTGCCAGCGATCGCCGCCATCGTTGCCGGAGGATTGGGCATGTGGGCGCTGGTGGCGGCCGGAGCAAGCACCGCATTCCAAACCGTGCCGCACCTGTACGCCCTGATGACCCTTGCTGGCGGGGCGTACCTGTGCTGGATGGGCGCCCGCCTGGTCCTGGAAACACTCCGGCCACCTGAGAAGCACGTGCCCACGCCGACCAGTGTCCGGCACGGCAGCGTGGTGGCGCTGTTCTGCTTTCAGTTCGTCAATCCCAAAAGCTGGGTGCTGGTGCTGACGGTGACTGCCGTCGTCGGCAATGGCGCCGAGCCCCTGCGGACCTCCCTTGTGCTGGCGGCAGCGTTTACGGTGATCTCCGCACTTTGTCTCGCACTCTGGTGCGCGATGGGCGTTTCAATGATGCGCCATCTGGACACAACCGCGGCACGCAACTGGATTGACAGGGTGATGGGCGCGCTGCTGTTCGCATCAGCACTGTTGCTCGTGCTCGCTCCGGCCGACATGCCGAGCGCATGATCCCAATCATGATCGGCGGGGTGCTGGTTCCAGCTCTGAGAATGGCGAAGCCTGGCAACTCTGGAGGGTTCAGACCTGCCCGTTTGAATTTAGAAGACGGTCGGTCTAAAGTGTGCGGCATGACTCCTGCTGTCACTACGACTACACGCCGCCGGGGGCGCCCGCCGAGGGCGGATCGCGGCTTTGATGACACCCGGCGCGAGCTGGTGCGCACTGGGATCGCGTTGTTGACGGAGCGAAGCTTCTCTGCAACGGGCATCGACGCAATCGTCAGGCAGCTGGGCGTCCCCAAGGGCTCGTTCTACCACTACTTCGACAGCAAAGAGGCCTACGGCTTGGCTGTGCTCGAGGCCTACGACGAGTATTTCTGCCGCAAGCTCGACCGGCATCTGCTGGACGAAGAACGCGATCCGCTTGAGCGGATCCTGGGATTCGTCGCCGACGCGTGCAATGGCCTGGAACGATTCGACTTCCGGCGAGGCTGCCTGGTCGGCAACCTTGGCCAGGAGATCTCGACATTGCCGCAGGCCTACCGTGCCCGATTGATCGAGGTGTTCAACGGATGGGAATCCCGGCTGGCCGCGTGCCTTGAACTGGCCCGGGGGCGCGCTGAGCTCTCGTCCGATGCGCGCTGCTCCGAGATCGCCACCGCCTTCTGGATCGGATGGGAGGGAGCTGTCCAACGAGCACGGCTTGAGCGCAGCGCTGCGCCGCTCACGATCTTCGCCAATGCGTTCCTGGCGGGCTTGCCCCGCTGAGTCCATGTTCCTTTGCCGGCTTGTAGCCGATCAGTCTAAATCACGCAGCAACCTTGCCGCTGCCTCAGGAGGAAGGCCATGTTCAACGCCGTATACATAGACAAGACGGGAAACGAATTGCAGGTCGACGTCAGGCAGGTGCCTGAATCGGCCCTGCCGGAGGGCGACGTCACCGTCCAGGTTTCGCACAGCACACTGAACTACAAGGACGCGATGGCAATCACCGGCCAGGGCGGTGCGGTGGTGCGGTCCTTTCCGATGGTGCCCGGCATCGACCTGGCCGGCACTGTGCTCGAGTCGGCGGACCGGCGCTATCAACCGGGCGACCAGGTGGTTCTCAATGGCTGGGGCGTGGGTGAGCGGCACTGGGGAGGGCTTTCGCAGCTGGCACGCGTCAACGCCGACTGGCTGATCCCGCTTCCAAAGGGCATGCAACCCGAGCAGGCCATGGCTATCGGAACGGCCGGCTATACCGCCATGCTGAGTCTGATCGCGCTGGAGCGCCATGGCCTTTCTCCGGATGCCGGTGAAGTGCTGGTTACCGGAGCGAGCGGAGGCGTAGGCAGCTTCGCTGTGACATTGCTGGCCGATCGTGGCTACAACGTCGTGGCGTCCACCGGACGGCTGGACGAGACCGACTACCTGAAGTCCCTGGGTGCCAGCGAGGTTATTGATCGCAATGTGCTGTCCCAGCCAGGCAAGCCACTTCAGCGGGAGCGGTGGAGTGCCGCCATTGACTCGGTGGGCAGCCACACACTTGCAAATGTGTGTGCCGCCATCAAGGAAGATGGCGCCGTGGCCGCGTGCGGGCTGGCTCAGGGCATGGACTTTCCTGCCACGGTGGCGCCCTTCATCCTGCGCGGCGTGAGCCTGCTGGGAATCAACAGCGTCACGCGGCCCACCGCAGAGCGGCTCGTGGCGTGGGAACGGCTTGCCAAGGACCTGGATATGGCCAAGCTCGACGCCATCTCCCAGCACATCGGCCTGGGAGAGGTTGTAGCCACTGCCGAAGCCCTGATGGCAGGACGCATCCGCGGACGCGTCGTGGTCAACGTCAATCGTTGACGTGAGGATCGTTGCCGCTGCCTGATGATGGCGTGGCGCCGCTGGCCGGGGGCTCTGTCATTTCCTGAAGGCGCGGGCCTGCACCGCGCCGACCATCGACCAACGCCTTCTTCACTGCCCGCGACATTACACTTGCGCGCTTTCACATGCGGAACAGGGAGGCAAGTAGCCCCATCGTGAGAGCCATTTCCTCTATTGCCGCTGCCGTGCTCGTCAGCGCTTCGCTGACAGCGGAGGCATCGGAACGCGATCGAAACGGCGGCGCTTACTTCGAGCCGGGCGGCGCGGCAAGGTTCAATTACGGCTGGCTCGACTACGGCGCGACCAGCCGCCTCCAGCTTGAACTGCTGCGTGCAGACCTCGACGCTGGGACCGGGCCGTTTTCCTTCTCTGCCCAGTACCGCTGGTACGATGGTTTCAACGCTGTGCATCACGCCTACGCGGGCTGGCAGTTCTCAGACGATACGCAGCTGAAAGCGGGCGTGCAGCAGGTGCCGTTCGGGCTGCTTCCCACCGCTTCGCAGAGCTTCTGGTTCGGCTCCGGCTACTACCTGGGCATCGAGGATGATTACGATCCGGGCCTTGTAGTGATTCACCGCAGCGGCAGCACAACCTGGCATCTGGGCTGGTTCTCCGGAGACGAATACGGATCCGGCGCTCGCTACGATCGCTACTCCTTCGATGTCGCGCAGACCGAGGCGTTGCCGTATCGCGAGCGGCAACGGCTGCATGCACGCGTGGAGAGTGCGCGCGACTGGGCTGGCGGGGACCTGTTGCTGGGCGCATCCGCGTTCGCCGGCAAAGTGCAGAACACACAGACACGACGCCATTACGGTCACCAGGGTGCAGCTCTGCATGCACAGTGGACGCGCGATGGCTGGACCGCGCAGTTGCAGTGGGCGCGGTACCGGTATGACGTGCCCGGAGATCGCATCGCAATTTCGGCGTTCCAATCCCCCTTCCAGGTTGCAGCGCAGGCGGATGTGCCAAGCGCCAACATCGCCTATTCGTTCGGCCAGAAGGGCTGGCTGGATGACATCACCTGCTATAACAACCTCAGCATGACCCGCCCGGTCGGGCACCGCGCGGGCCTACGCAACTCGTGGCAGAACGTGACCGGTTGCAGCCTGCAGAAGGGCGTCATGCTCACCTATGTCGATTGGATCGCCGGCCGCAACATGTGGTTTGCCGGCGGCGACGGCATCGGCATCAGCGAGGGAGGCCCTTCGCGCTGGCATTCTCGGTTGAATCTGAACCTCGGTTTCTACTTCTGATCGGCCTCGCGCGCTCAGCAGGACCTTCCATTGAAGAACTCGGAGGCATGCTGTCAGGAGCGCTGAGGCGCCGCAGGTACAGCGCCCAACGAAGGCGGCTCAGGGCGTCTCGTTTGATTGAGACAGCAGATTCCTCGCCACTTCTATTGCCTTCTCGCGTGAGGTGACAATGTGGAGAGGGTAGCCCCAGAACTTGGAAAAGGGTACCGAGAACGTCTTGTAGGCGACGCGCTTGGCCGGATTGGGCTCGACCAGGACCATCGCCAGAACCAGCCTGCGAAGCTCGGCCTTGTGCTGCTTCATCCACAGCCCCATGCGCTTCTTTTCCGCTGGCGAGTGGTCATGCTCCTCCGATGGCGCCGTATCAGTGAGAAGTACGAAGGGCTCCCCCCGGCGCAGATTTTCCTCGAACGCGTCGAAGTCATCCTGATGTTCGTGTTCGGGGCCTTGCGCGAGGTCCATCCAGACCAGGGGAAAATCACTGCTGTTCATCGACATGGGCGGCTTCCTTGAGTTTGATGTGTCGCCAGGTGGTCGCTGCAGCGAACAGGCCCGGCAGCGTGATGAAGAAGATTGCGGAAAAGGTGACGTGCCAACCGTCCCTGAAGCCGTCGAAGACGCCGCCGAGCGTATTCAGCAGCACAAGTGCGCTCCCCAGTATCAGCGCAATCCAACAGGATCTTCGGGTATTTGACAGTGCGAGAAGCACTGTCACTATTCAGCACCCGTAATAGGCGGGAAACGCCCAGAGCGCATCGTTATCAAACGTGATCGCCGGTGCCGCTCCTTTGGCCCTGGCGAAGTCGTTGACGTAGAAGAACAGCTGGAAGGTGACAAAGAGAATGGCGCCAGCGGCAGTTGTCAGCCACAGCAATGCAACTCTGTCTGGAACACTTCCGGGCCGGGGTGGGGTGGTGGGCGAGGAGGGCTGAGTGGGCATGGCGGATTGTTCTCTGATGAGCCTCTATGGATCTTGTCGGGTACAGTGATGAATCAGTATCTGTAGTCCAGCGTCACCATCACATTGCGCGGCGCGCCATAGCCGACGGTGTCGAAATCTCCCTTCTGAAGCGCGTACTTCCTGTCCAGGACGTTGTTGACGTTGATAGCCACACTGGATTTGTCCGTGATGGAGTAGCGACCCATTACCGAGAGAAGTGCATAGGATCCCTGTTCTCCACCCATGGAACTGGTTCCTGTGTTGGGCGCGTTGTAGAAGCGGCTTTGCCATTTGAAGCCGCCGCCCAGCGTCAAGCGGTCCCATTGGCCCGGCAACCGATAGGTCGTGAAAAGCTGCGCTGTGGTGCGGGGCAACTGCGTGTTCAAGCGCTCGTGGGCACCGTCCTTCGCAGTGAAGTGCGCGACACCCGCGTAGACGTTCCATCCACGGGACAGCTCTCCCTGAAGATCCAGCTCGATACCGCGAGACCTGGTCCCGTCGGCGCCGCGGTAAGCCTGCGCTCCGCTGGGTGTGGAGGTGCCGGCGACCGATTGCGCGGCGTTGTCCAGTTCGGTGTGGAAGAGGGCAATCGATGCAGTCAAGCGCCCGTCAAGAAGCCCTGCCTTCAGCCCGATTTCGCTTGTTCTGCCTTTTGAAGGGGTCAGCACGTTACCGTTGCTGTCCCGATATTCGGTCTGTGGGTTGAACACTCCTGTGTGGCTGGCGTAGACCGAGTACGTCGCGTTGATGTCGTAGATCAGGCCGGCGTACGGGGTGAACTCGCCACTTTTTCTGTAGTGCACCGGTGCTCCACCGGCCGCATCGTCGATTTCATAGGTACTGAGGCGCCCCCCGACGATCAGCTTCAGTGGTCCAGCCAGCGAGAGTCGTGCCGCGCTGTAGACGCCACCTTGCTTGATTCGGGTTCGCGTCGGCGTTGTGGACATCGCATCGAAGTCAGGCCTGCGGAATGAGGGGCTCAACTCATACACGTTCACCGGCCAGATGCCTGCATAGAAGGGGGCGACATCCACCTGATATGCGTTGCGCCGCGAGCGGGTGGCGCCGACGACCAGGTCGTGCTGTCGGCCAAACAGCTGGAAGGGGCCGCCGGCCATGACGTCGAACGTGTTCTGGCGACTGCGCCCCTCGGACGCCAGCGCTACCGGATAGGCCCCGTTGGGGAACACGCCCAGGCCTGTGGCACGATCAGGTCGGCCGATCAGGCCAAGGAGCTCGGCGGCATGCTCGGTCCGATATTGATTCGCGGTGGCCTGGAACTTCCAGCCGTTTCCGAAGAGATGCTCGATTTCGGCGAAGGCCGTCTTGAGGGTGTTGTCCCAATAGCTCCAGTCCTGCGCGTAGTTCCTGGAGCGCGGATACTCCGCTTGCGTACCATCGCTGAACCAAAGTGGCAGGCCTCCCCAGGTCGATCCCTTCGGCGTGATGTCCTGGTATTCGTACCCCAGGCGGAAGGTCGTGTCGGCGGTCAGATCGGCCTCGATGACGCCGTACAGTGACTTCCTCTGCGGCCTGTAACCATCAAGGTAGCTATGTCCGTCCTGGTATGTCCCCACCAGTCGCGACCGGATCCGACCGTCCGCGGTCAGCGGTGTGGAGATGTCGCCGACGCCCCGATAGGTCTCCCAGCTGCCGGCCCCCAGCGAAGCGCTCGCCGAGAAATCACGTGTCGGTCGTTTGCGGACAAGATTGATCGCGGCTGAAGGGTTGCCGGTACCTGTCAGCAGGCCCGATGCACCACGCACGACTTCCACGCGGTCGTAGAAGGCTGTATCAACAGCGCCGATGCCACTTCCATTGACGGTGCTGCCGACCACCGTGGGTATGCCGTTGTACTGGATGTTATTGATCAGGAAGCCTCGCGCATAGAAGCTGGTACGCTCACTGTCCGACTGGTACGTGGCGATTCCGGAAGTGCTCTCCAGTACTGCCTGCACCGAGTCCAGGTGCTGGTCATCCATGCGCTGACGCGTCAGTACAGTCAGTGCCTGCGGCGTCTGCTTGAGCGACAGCGGCATGCGCGTGGCGGCAGAGGACTCCCGCGTCGTATAGGATCCTGTGCCCTCTGTGGCCGCCTTGTCCTTGTGAGCCAGCACTGTAACCGTGGGTAACGCGGTCTCTTCCGGCGCTGTCCTTTCGTCCGCGCGATCCGACGGAACGGATTCGCCTGCAAATACGGTCGGCGCGCCCAGCAGGGCCCATGCAACTGCCACGGCCAGGCCAGCGTATCGGGCGTCCCTCGGGCGCCCGCGCCTGTACTCCAGAGCAGAATTCCCATCCGCACCTGCAAGCACGTTGATCGGGTAATGGGGAGCATCGGCGCTCTGCTGGCCAGTCATAAATAATAGTCATTCGCGTTTGGGCGCCACATTTAACAACGAAATCCAGTGGAACACTGGCGAACCCAGGCCAGACTATTGTTCAGTCAGGCCAGGTCGGCAGGCGGCAGGCGGCAGGCGAGAGTCGGCTGCAACGAAGGAGCGGGGTCGAACCGGGCCGGAGGTGGAGCAGGCCAGGGGGGGGCGGGAGCTGGCCAGCCCGTTCAGCCCGGCAGATGGCCGGGCAAGGTGATTGTGGGCGGCGCGATCTGCGGCGCCAGCATGGAGCGTTCTGAAAGGTAGCGCCCAGGTGGCTTTCCCATCGCCTTGCGAAACATGGTTACAAAGCCGCTTGCACTGCCGTACCCCAGATCCAGTGCGATCGTTTGAACGCTTTCACCTTGGGCCAGACGTTGGAGCGCAAGGATGACGTGCAGCTGCCGGCGCCAACGCCCAAAGCCCATGCCGATCTCGTCCTGCAGGAGGCGGCTCATGCTGCGCTCGCTCATGCCGACGCGGCTCGCCCATACGCCCTTCGGGGTCTTGTCGGTCGGGTCGACCAGCAGGCACTCGGCCAGGCGACGGAGTCTTGCATCGCGCGGCATCGGCAGATGCAGATCTTCAACCGGGGCCTCTGCCAGCTGGTCGAGCAATGTGGCAATGAGGCGCTCCTCCTTGCCTCCAGCTGCATACTGCTCAGGAAAATCAGCCGCCTTCAACAGCAGTTCGCGCAGCAATGGCGAAACCGCAACGGTACAGCAGAACGTTGGGAGGTCCGGTGCGGCCTCCGGCTCGACAAACAGGCAGTAGCATTCTGTGTGTCCCGCTCCCCTTGCCGAGTGGGGAAGGTCGCCCGGTATCCAGACTGCGCACTGCGGAGGAACGATCCAGACGCCATCTTCCACCTCGCAGGTCAAGACGCCGCGAACCGAATAGATCAGCTGTGCCTTGCGGTGCTGGTGGCGCTCATTTTCCCAGTCCCGCGCCACCGAAGCGGCAGTAACGGCTACAACTGCCTGGTGAAGGCTGTCGACGCTCGCGTGCGCTGCGAAATCAGTGGTGGATACTCTGGACATGATGAAGGGGTCGATAGGCGGACGGCGATCTGCCGCCCGATTAGGGATTGCGGCCATTCACTTGTCAATGAAGCAGGCGCGTCCTCGCGGCTGCGCGCTCATCGCCCGTTTGCCCGCTTTGGACGCCCCCTTCTGAACGGAGCCGGCTTGCGATGGCGGTTTCATGGGATGATGCATCACTGTGCCCGCCTGCCAACATATGCATACGCTGACTGATCCCCACCTTCTCAATGACGTCGCTGAGATCGGTCGTATCGAGGCAGTGCCGCGCATCCTCGAAACCGTAGCCCATATCACGGGCTCGAGATTCACGGCGATTGCCAGGGTTACAGAGACGACCTGGACGGCCTGCGCCACCCTGGACACGCTCGGGTTCGGGCTTGTTCCAGGCGGGCAGCTGGTCCTGGAAACCACCATCTGTGACGAGATCAGGCAGTCATCAAACTCCGTGGTTTTCGCACGCGCCAGCACCCACCCGCTGTACTCCAAGCACCACACGCCTCGGATCTACGGGCTTGAGAGTTACGCGTCGGTTCCGATTCATCGGCCGGACGGCAGTTTCTTCGGCACCCTGTGCGCCATTGATTCTTCGCCGGGCAACTTCGATGAAGCCCATGTCCGACGGTCCATGGAGCTGCTTGCCGAGCTCGTCGGCAACTATCTGGACAAGGAGGACCGCCTACAGGAAGCGGAGACGGCGCTTTCGGACGCGCAGCGGGATTCCGACTTGCGCGATCAGTTCATCGCGGTACTGGGCCATGATCTTCGCAGCCCCCTCCAGGCAATCAGCGTAGCAGCAGATGCACTTGAGGATGAGGCGACGTCCGCGCGTCAGCAGCAGATGCTTGCGCACATCGCATCTGGCGTGACCCGGATGGATGGGCTCATAAACGATGTACTTGATTTTGCCAGGGGCCGATTGGGTGGAGGCATCCCGATCTCGCTCCGGGAAAGCGATACGCTGCAAGCTGACCTTGAGCGAGTTGCAGCGGAAGTGGCGATCGCCACCGGTCGCGAGGACATCGATGTGCAGATGCGGATCGAGGGCAGCGTGGTCTGCGATCCCGGCAGACTGTCGCAGCTGCTGGCCAACCTGCTGACGAACGCAGTGCAGCATGGCGAGCGGTCGCTTCCTGTCACGCTGAGGGTGCACGCTGCATCCAATCGCCTCACGCTGGATGTGCACAACGCAGGTTGCATTGCGCCCGACAGGCTCAGCACCATTTTCAACCCGTTCTCGCGTGAGAAGGGCGAGCTTCCCAGGCCAGGTCTTGGTCTGGGCATCTACATCGCATCGGAGATTGCCAAGTCTCATGGCGGGATACTCGATGTGGTGTCAAGTGAAAGTGCCGGAACAGTGTTCACGTTCCGGATGCCACGCGCGGATGTTGCCTGAGCGCCGGGGCTGGCCCTGCTTGACGACGCGGCATGCACTATCCAGGAGGTAGGCCGCGGTGGACTTTCGCTCAAGCAAGCCGTGGTAGCTCACGTCGTAGCACTTCGTGCGCTGCGCGAGGGCGAATGCAGACCGTCAGGCACCCGTTGGCCGGACAATGCTCTGCCAACGGAAGCTCTCGCGCATCCAGCGTGGATCGTGCCTCCTTGCTGGGGTTGGTCGGAAAGTTCCTTCTCGAACGCTTGATTGTAGATCTGTGTACCGTGGGCAATACTGAGATTGCCCCTGAGCGAGAGGACAGATCGTTGAGCGCCTCCATGCTTCCAAGAATCATAGGTTTCGACGTGCCACGGCTACAGGAGCATGTCGACTCATCTACCGACGAGGCCATCATTGCATTGCTGGACCTTGCCCCCGGTGCTCGCTGGATTGAACTGTTCCTGATGAAGTGTGAGGCGCTGGCGACTCAGCTTTCGCTTGCGCAAGTCCGGGTTGAAGGCTCGAAGATCTACTTCTACGGTTCGATCAGCGACTCTCGGGCGCTTGCAGATGCTGTCATGTCCATCGTCCACGTGCTGAATGATCAGCTGATGCGGGAAGGGAATGATGCAGCTGGGCAGGAGGGGCGTTGCTAAGGGCAGGAGAGTCGTGACCAGCATAGGGTCGCGATCTCCGCTGCGCCGGGGTGCCCGCGGAGACTGGATCGAGCCGCAAGCCTGACTTGGAGGGCGCCCAGCCATGCCTCGCGCATTCCGTGCGGATCTCTGATGTAGATGTCACACGCGAGCCGGATGACGGGGTCAACTTCATGGCGAAAGCTGACAGCAGGCAGGGCGCCAGAGTTGAATGCCAACCCCCAATGGGTGAGCTCACGCTCGACGTCAACGAAATCCTTGCTCCTCGTGCGTTCCATGGTTTGCTCCTGTTGGACATGCACTGTACACCCTTCAGGACAGCGGCCTGTTCATGGCGCTTGTTCATACTCGATCCAATCGGGCACGGCTGCGTAACGCGCTGAAGCCCACTGTGGGGTCGCAGCAGATGGCTGCATCGGAGCAAGACATGAACAACACTTCCCAGAACCAGAATGATGGCCGCAACTCGAGTGTCGAGAAGAAGCCCGGCCAGCAGGGCCACGCGGACGGCAAGGATCTCGGCGGTGAGGATCTGGCCGGACAGCAAGGGCAGCAACAGCAGCAGCCAAGCGAAACAGAGACTGGACAGCCAAGCCCTGGCCAGAACCCAAAGGCGGGTGTTGATCGCGACAGCCAGCGTTGATGCCCCAGAGGTGGCCGCGCCCAGCGCGGCTGCTTCGGCATCGACAGGAAGGCTGGAATGTCGTCTCACAATCAGGCTGTGGCCTTGATGTCTCAGATCATGTGCCAATCGCGCCCGGTCAGCACGACGACGATGGCTCAGTGCCGGGCTTGCCATGGCGAGAGTCCTGGTGGAATGGAGTGTGCGCGGTGTTTGACTGAAGAGTTGGGAAGAGTGATTGCCAATCGAGGCGCTGCTCTTTGCTGGCTTGAGTCGTTCCTGAAAGTTCAGCGAGACGAGGCACGCGTGTTCATCTGTGCAAAGAGAGTCGATGCGTCAGCCTTGGAGTAGTCGCATTCGGACCTGACATTGCGCAAGCGTATGCTCGATAAATCCAGGAGCAACGCTATGAACTTCCCGATATGCATCTACGACCGAACGGGTACAGGGCTCCGCCTTCCTGCCGGGTGGTGGATTGACCTTCAGTCCGATCTCCCCGCTCTGGTGAGAGGTGGTGAGCGCATAGATCTGCCACGCTCATCGAGAGATGACCGCCCTCGCCTGGATCCTGAAGTTCTCAGCGATCTGTCGAGGCGGATCCGGGGCTCGCAATGGCTAGAGTAGATCGAGCCCAACCGCCAGGCGTGCGCTGGTTGTTCTTCCGTCTTCGGAACGGACAGTCGATCAGCCCCGCCAGGCTGATGTCTGTCTGGTGCGAAGCCAGTGAATCGACTGAGTGCGCAGTACGCCGCGAGATCATTGACGGTGCTGGCTACGTGTATGCCCTTTATGCGCCCAATGGGCTGCGCTCACCTCGTCGCGTGGAACTGCGCATGAGGGCGCTTCTGGAAGAGGCGGGATTCGCCTTTACGATGGGAAGTTTGGCCGGGAGACATCCAGCCGACGGCTGAAGCGCGCCGTTTCCGGGACTGGAGGATCACTCTCCCGGTGGGCTCGCCGCCGCTCTGAGATCATGGCGTAGGGCCAGCCCAGCCGGCCGAAAGACTTTGCGTACGCTGCACGCGGCGCGGTGTCGATGCCTCCGGGCCCAAACGTGGTCATGCGCAATGACGGAACATCCTGCGAAATCAGGCAGCAGCTGAATCCACGCCTCGGGTAGCTGCCCGCGCGCGATCGGCAGCAACAGCCTTGCGCCCTACACGCGATCACTTTCAGGCAGCCGCGACAGACCTCAGTGGAGCCTTCGCGGCGGCGGAGGCAATCCAGCCCTTCGGGCATGTCCATCACTCGCTTCTAGTCCTCGATATCGAATGGATCATCTGCTTGGAGCGCGCCAGGAGTTGTTGACGACGGCACTGCTCGAGCCAGTGGTGCCAGATCTCCATTTCGTCCATCAGACCTGTGGCCCCGCATGCAGGGCAGGTGAGGGTGGTTCCCTTCTGATCTGTTTCAAAGCCTGCGCCCCTGGTCATTGACGACCTCAGCCCACAGCTTCTACAGGTTGAACGCACCTGATCCAGTCGGATGATTGCGCCATTGAGCGCAAGCTGGGGCAGGATCGAATGGACCCTGAAGGCGTTGGGAGGGTGCATGGTCGTGCCATTTGGGGGGCTGGACACGGGAGCAAAGGATTGTGCACCGGAGAAGAGCCGCGAGATTGCAGTGTCCGCTCTTTGATGTGAGATCCCCTTCACGTCAATCGTCTCCGGCTGGCGGTCGAGGTGGATAGCCAGGAAGGATGCCCGAACGGGGCACATCCCCTGGGGGCAAAGCCGTTGCCAGCCCACGGCAGCAATGTGGTGCTGGCCCCTGGCGGTGCCACCCAGTTTTTGCTTCGCATCTGCGAAGTGCCGCTGCAGGTCAGTTTCCGCGCATGCGATAGAGCAGCTGTCTGCCGAACTGGGCCTGACGGTGGAGTTTCCGAGTGATCGTGTTCGTTGCAGAGATCTGGCGGAAAGCTGAGGCACTGATTCATCGAACCGTAGCTCTACCGCAGCGCCACGATCATGGCCAAACTAGAGCCTTCCCGGTTCAAGCCGGCAGCCGCAGACATTTCCTCCACTGCAAGGACGAATGCTGAAACTTCCGCCCTACGCATGGCCGATGCAGTCCATTCCGCATCTCGACTATCCACAGCAGGTTGGCGCGTTAAGACTCGGATGCATCAGATCCGAGCGTCGAGGCGACTCCACGTTTTAATCCTTGTTTGAGCTCAACCCAGCTGCGGCGGGTGTTGACGGGCATGAACGAACCTCCAATTGCGATTCAGTATCGCCTCGTGGCATCCGCTGATGGGGCAGATCAGTGGCGCAGATCAGTGTCTGTGGCGCACGCTTGCCAGAGACGGCGTTGAAGATGACCGGCCAGTACGCTCGGCCGTTGATGCCGGCATGCCTCCGACCGGTTTCACAAATCTATACCCCGCAGACGGGCATAGTGCCCTCTGAGTAGTGTGAGCGCGTCCATCCAGCCACGGGGTTTCCCCGAACGCCAGGAGGTCACTGTGCCAAGTTGGGATGAAGGAATGAAGTTGACGCGTCGCCAGGTGATCGCCGGCGGCGCCACGACCATGGCGATGTCCGCCGCACCAGGGGCGTCATCGCTCGCCGCCGAACTGGCGGCATCCCCGCCGCCCAGGCCGCCGGTCATCAGCACGGTGGCCTTGACCGTCAACGGCGCGCGCCGGGAGCTTGAGCTCGACACGCGGACCACGCTGCTCGATGCCCTGCGCGAACATCTGGAGCTGACCGGGACCAAAAAGGGCTGCGACCACGGTCAATGCGGTGCCTGTACCGTGCTGGTCAACGGTGAGCGCATCAATGCCTGCCTCAGCCTGGCGGTGCAGCACCAGGGCGATGCCATCACCACCATCGAAGGCCTCGGAACCCCCGATGACCTGCATCCGATGCAGGCCGCCTTCATCAAGCATGACGGTTACCAGTGCGGGTATTGCACGCCGGGGCAGATCTGTTCGGCGGTGGCGGTACTGGACGAGATCAAGCGGGGTGTCCCCAGCCATGTACAGGCGGACGTCAGCGCACTGCCGCGGGCCACCAGCATGGAAATGCGCGAACGCATGAGTGGCAACCTCTGCCGATGCGGCGCCTATTCCAACATTGCCGAGGCAATGCAAGAGGTCGCTGGCGTGACCTCTGCAGGGAGGCGCTCATGAGGGCCTTCAGTTACGAACGCGCGAAATCCCCGGCCGAGGCCGCCAAAGCCGTGGCCGGTACCGAGGGCGCGAAGTTCCTGGCCGGAGGGACCAACCTGCTCGACCTGATGAAGCTGGAGGTCGAGACGCCAACGCACCTGGTCGACGTGCAGGACATCGGCCTGGACAGGATCGAACCCACCGACGAGGGCGGCCTGCGCATCGGCACGCTGGTCACCAATACCGCACTGGCCTCGCATGAGCGCGTGCGCCGCGACTACGCGGTGTTGACCCGCGCGATCGTGGCAGGCGCCTCCGGGCAGCTGCGCAACAAAGCCACCACCGGCGGAAATCTGCTGCAGCGCACGCGCTGCCCGTATTTCTACGACCCCCATCTGCCCTGCAACAAGCGCCTGCCCGGATCAGGCTGCGGCGCGCTCGAAGGGTTCTCCCGCCAGATGGGCGTGATCGGCACCTCGGATAGCTGCATCGCGACCTATCCGGGCGACATGGCGGTGGCCCTGCGGGTGCTGGACGCCTCGATCCAGACCGTCAGGGGTGACGGTAGTACTCGCAGCATCCCGATCGCCGATTTCCATCGTTCCCCCGACGACAGGCCGCAGCAGGACAACGTGCTGCAGCGCGGTGAGCTGATCACCCACGTCACGCTGCCGGAACCCTTGGGCGGTCGGCACGTTTACCACAAGGTACGTGACCGCGCGTCCTATGCGTTCGCACTGGTGTCGGTCGCCGCGGTCGTGCAGCAAGACGGCTCGGCGCGGTTCGCCTTCGGTGGAGTTGCGCCGAAGCCGTGGCGCATCGAGGCAGCCGAACCCCTGCTGCGCGACGGCGTAAAGGCCGCGGCCCGGCAGGTGTTCGCCGGCGCCCGTCCGACGCGGGAGAACGCGTTCAAGATCGCTCTCGCCGAGCGCACCCTCGCAGCCGTGCTGGTGGAAGGAGAGCACTGATGCCCCTTGAATTCAACGCCCCCGCCGGTGACAACCTGTTCGACAAGGCTAAGGTCGTCGGCAAGTCGACGCCGCGCATCGACGGCCCACGCAAGACCACCGGCACCGCCCCCTATGCGTATGAGCGCCATGACGTGGCACCGAACCAGGCCTACGGCTATATCGTCGGCGCGGGCATCGGCAAGGGGCGCATCATTTCGATGGATGCCTCCCGCGCACGCGCCGCCCCGGGCGTGCTGGCGGTCATCACCGCACCGGAGACCAAGCCGGTCGGCAAATCGAACTGGAACAATGCACCGCTGTTCGGCGGCCCCGACGTGGCCCACTACCACCAGGCCATCGCCTGCGTGGTAGCAGAGACCTTCGAGCAGGCCCGCGCCGCCGCGGCATTGATCCGCACCCGCTATGAGCGCGGCAAGGGCCGTTTTGATTTTCCCGCACTGGCGCCGTCCGCGCCGCTGGCAAAGGGGCGCGATGGCAAGCCCGACCGGCAGGCGCTGGGCGATTTCGACACCGCCTACGCGAGCGCCGCGGTCAAACTCGACGAGACCTACCACACCTCCGACGAAAGTCATTCGATGATGGAGCCGCACGCCACCATCGCCGCCTGGGAGGGCGACACGCTCACGCTCTGGACGGCGAACCAGATGATCGACTGGGCCAAGCAGGGCATGGCGGCGATCCTCGGCATCGATCCTGCCAAGGTGCGCGTGGACTCGCCCTATATCGGCGGCGGCTTCGGCGGCAAGCTGTTCATCCGTGCCGACGCGGTGCTGGCCGCGTTGGCGGCCAAGCAGGTCGGGCGACCGGTGAAGATCGCGCTGCAACGGCCTTTGATGGCCAACAACACCACCCACCGGCACGCAACCATTCAACGCGTCCGGATCGGTTGCGCGGAAGACGGCAGGATCTCCGCCATCGCCCATGAGAACTGGTCGGGCAACATCAACGGCGAGGACGGCGAGAACGGCACCCTGCAGACGCCCAAGCTCTACGCGGGCGCCAACCGTCTGGTGGCCAACTACATCGCCACGCTCGACATGCCCGAAGGCAATGCAATGCGCGCGCCGGGCGAAGCGCCAGGCCACATGGCGCTGGAAGTGGCGATGGACGAAATGGCCGAGAAGCTGGGACTCGACCCGATCGCGTTCCGCATCCTCAACGAGCCGGAGGTCGTACCCGGCGACCCGTCCAAGAAGTTCTCCGACCGCAACCTGGTGCGCTGCCTGCGCGAAGGCGCCAAGCGCTTCAACTGGAACAAGCGCAATGCCAGGCCGGCGCAGGTGAGGGAAGGGCACTGGCTGGTCGGCATGGGCGTGTCCGCGGGCTATCGCGGCGCACCGACGATGAAGTCGGCGGCGCGGGTGCGGCTCGACGGCCAAGGCGGCGTGATCGTGGAAACCGACATGACCGACATCGGCACGGGCTCCTACACGATCATCGCGCAGACGGCAGCCGAGACCATGGGCGTGCCGCTGGACCGGGTACAGGTGACCCTCGGCGACTCTCGTCATCCCGCCTCCGCCGGTTCCGGCGGCCAGTGGGGCGCGGCAAGCTCCACCGCAGGCGTGTACGCGGCGTGCGTCAGCCTGCGCCGCAAGGTGGGCGAGAAACTGGGCTTCGACGGCGACACCGCAAACTTCGCCAATGGCAGCATCCAGGCGGGTGGGCGGACCATCAAGCTGGCGGAGGCGGGGACACTGTCGGCGGAGGACGGCATTGCCTTCGGCGACTTCAAACAAGGCTACGACGTCGGCACCTACGCAGGGCATTTCTGCGAGGTCGCCGTGCATGCCTACACTGGAGAGACGCGCATTCGCCGCATGCTTGCCGTATGCGATGGCGGCCGGATCCTCAATCCGCTGTCCGCACGCAGCCAGGTCATCGGCGGGATGGTGATGGGCGCGGGTGCGACCCTCATGGAGGAACTGGTGGTCGACAAGCGGCTTGGCTTGTTCATCAACCACGACCTGGCCGGCTACGAGGTTCCCGTGCACGCCGATATTCCGTACCAGGAAGTGGTCTTCCTCGATACGCTGGACCCGGTGATCTCGCCGATGAAGGCCAAGGGCGTGGGTGAACTGGGCATCTGTGGGGTCGGCGCCGCGATCGCCAATGCGGTCTACAACGCAACCGGTGTGCGCGTACGCAGCTATCCCATCACCCTGGACAAGCTGTTGCCCGGCTTGCCCGACGTAGGCTGACGTTGCGCATGGACCGATCCGTAGCCTCACCCGCGCCGGAAGCTTCAGCGGCAGGTGGAGGGGAGCCCGGCGATCTTGCCGAGGACCTGTCCGCAGCGCCGGGTTTCCTCACCGAAGGCAGCCCGCGCGGCGTACTCGAGACGGCCTTGACGCGTGTGCGCGCGGGGGAGCACGCCGTGCTCGCGCTGGTGCTGGAAACCGATGGCTCCACCTACGCCGGTGCCGGCGACATGGTGCTGTTCTGCAACGGCAGCCAGGTCGGCTGGCTCAGCGGCGGATGCCTGGAGCCCGAGCTCGCGCGACGCGCGGAGCAGGTGAGCGCGGCAGGGCAGGTCGACTGGATCGAGATCGACACCCGCAGTGACGACGACCTGCTGAGTGGGTCCGCGCTCGGCTGCCGCGGCCGGCTTCGGATTGCGCTTCTGCCATTGCGTGCCATGACCGGCATCGACGTTGTCATCGAGGCATGGCTGCGCGAGGGTGTGCCACTACAGCGCGAGCTTCGCGCATCGGGGCAGATCGTTTTCCGCGCGGGCCATCGCGAGCGGACGTGGCAGCTGCATCCAATGGACGGTATGCAGCCCTTTGGTGAGGGTGCGTGGTGTTTGACGCTGCCCCGGCTTCCGCGGGCCCTGATCCTGGGGGGCGGTCCTGAAACGCCCTTCCTGGTTCCGTTGCTGCGTGGCCTGGGGTGGCGGATCAGCGTGGCCGAACGGCGAGCGCGCTGGGCCTCAGCGGGGCAGGGCGCGGATGCACAGTTGCAGACCAGCCCGGCCGAGGCCCTCCATGGCGACCCGTGCGACGCGGTACTGGTGATGCATCACGATTTCGAACTTGACCGGGAGGCGCTGGTGGCCCTGGCGGATACCAAAGTCGCGTTCATTGGACTGCTGGGTCCGCAGCGAAGGCGCGAGGACCTATTCAAACTGCTGACACCGGATCAGCGCCACCGCCTGTCCCCGAGACTTCGATCACCGGTTGGCCTGAAAATCGGCGGCCGAGGGCCAGAGGCGATTTCGCTCAGCATCGCCGCGCAGCTGCAGCAATGGCGAAGCGCGCACGGCAGGTGACCGACCCGCATGCGGTCGTCGTGCTTGCTGCCGGCGGGAGCACCCGACTTGGCCAGCCCAAGCAGCTTCTAACCCGGCAGGGCGAGACCCTGGTACATCGCGTGGTCCGATTGGCGCTGGAGCTCGCGCCAGTGCAGGTGCTGGTCGTAGTTGGCGCGAATGCACAGGCAGTGACATCCAGCATTGCCGGGCTGGATGCCACCCCGGTAACCAACCACCACTGGGAACGCGGCCTGGCGAGCAGTCTGCAGGTCGCCGGCGCACACCTGCTGCCGACGGTGAGCGCGGTGATGGTCGTGGCATGCGACCAGCCCGCAATCGAGCACGCCCATCTGCAGGCACTGCTTTCGGGTGCCCGCACCGCGTCATCAGCGTGCGCGGGCACGCGTCACGGGAGTGCGCTTGGCGTTCCCGCGGTAGTACCGCGCGCCTGGTTCAGCCCTGTGGGTGCAGTCGGTGACCGCGGCTTCGGAGCGCGCCTGCGGCAACTTCCTGCCGATATGGTGCGTGTCCTACAAGCACCGGAACTGGGCCTCGATATCGACACGCCAGAGGATCTTGCGCGTGCGCGCGATGCGGGCTGGATCGATACTGAGTGAGTCGCACGTGGGTTCGGCCCCGTTTGAAATCGCGGCCGAGGCCAATGTGCCCAGTGCCAACGTTGCCTATTCCTTTGGCCCGCGCGCCTGGCTGGACGACCTGACCTGCTACAACAACCTCAGCATGACCCGCCCGGTGGGGCACAGCGGCGGGGTGCGCGACTCCTGGCAGAACGTCACCGGCTGCAGCCTGCAGAAGGGGCGGGATGCTCACCCATGTCGCCTGGATTGCCGGCCGCAACATGTGGTTTGCCGGCGGTGATGGCATCGGCATCAACAATGGCGGCCCGTCGCGCTGGCATTCGCGGCTGAACCTCAATATCGGGTTCTATTTCTGAAAGGTGCTACGCGTCGGCTACGATGCTACGGTCGGCATCGTAGCCGGTGGCAGGGGACGCAATGGATATGCAGGCAGGGGGCGAACTCGATTCGCCGGCAAAGACCGATTCGCAGGAACTGACCTTCCACTGGCTCTACCAGCGGGTCCAGGGGCTGGCTGAGCACAGCATCTATCCGAAGGCGGGCAGGGTGGAAACGTGGGCGTTTCGCATTGGCTTGGCCGCCGCAATCGTTGGCATTCTCTGTGGCCAGCTGCCTGATCGGTGGCTACCTGTGAGTGTGGTGCTGCAAGTGGTTGTTGCGTGCCTGGCCATCGAGATCGGCGGCTTCATCGTTGGAGTTGCCCTGGCCGCCTGTAGAGGAATTCACCAGTTCAGCCAGCCACGGCTCTCGCACGCCAAGGAGATGGACGGCGACTTCGCGCACTGGCAAACGGTGGTTACCGAGCTTCGCAGCTTCCCCCGCATCGAGCGTGAGCGACGCCTTCGCTATGTCAGCACGCTGCGCACCAACATGATCGAGCGCATGGGCATGATGTATGGCGGCCTGCAGCGGCTCGGGCCGTTTCCACTTCTGATCGCGCTCTATCTGCAATTCCGCGAATGGAAATGGGGTGACTGGGCGAGCGCGTTCGACGTCAGCCTGGTCGGCGCATTGTTGATCTTCGCCATGGTGCTGCTGTACCTCCTGGGCTGGATGCTGATCAGCCTCCGCACCCGCCTGGATACTTACGTCGCCCTGCTCGAGGGCTCCACCCACGAGCCCGAGCCCCCGCAACCAGCGCCACAGTAGAGCCGAGCCATGCTCGGCTACGGCATGCCACATCGCACCCCATCAGGTATCTCACCAGCCAGCAGCTGCAGCACCCGGTCCATCAGAACAGGCTTCGGCACGCCCGCCAGAACCTGGTCCAGATAGTCCACGGGCTGCAACTGCCCTTGAAGCAGCGCACGCAACGGCAGAACGGCGGGCGCCCGCCATTGAAGCTGCCTTTTCGGAAGGGGCATCCTGCTTGGCGATCAACTGCGTAAACGCGGCTGCCGCGATGTTTCGCTTGTGCGTAGAGCTGTCCACAGTCGAACTTGTGCCTTCGCCTGATCAGGGCGGGCCCAGTCCGAAAGTTGCGCGGGAAGCGAGTGGAAGCGGCGGCGCGGTCACTGTCCAGGCGGTAAGTAGTGGAGGCACTATCGTCCGCGTAGGTGAGCACCCCATGGGCACGCTCCCAGAATCCAAACCCTATCCGCCAAGCTTCTAGCTCTAACGCGAGCAGATAGCGGAAGTTTCAGCGAGAGGGGTAAACTCCGGCCATCTGGATGGATTGTGCAGGGGGCCATGCCAATTGCCATTGATCCGCGCCTAGCGGCGCGACTTGTAGAGCGTTTAGCCACTGAGCTGGACCAAGCAACTGTCTTTGGCAACGTCCTTGTCATGACTTCATCAATGCCAGGCCTCGGCAGCATTGATCGAAGCTTGCCAAGCAAGGGCGCTTTGGCTGAAGAGTTGAGCCTATACATCGGCGATCAGCCATTTTCCACATTCATTTCTGGCGAAATCCACCGGCTTTTCAGAGGGGACACCTTTGATATTAATGTCGGCGAGATACCGCTTTCTTCCTTTGATGAGACCAAAGACACGAGGCAAGTGGCGACGGAGCTTGTTAGGCAATTTTGCTCACTGCCCTGGAGCTATGAGGTTTGCCTTCGCCTGCCAGATGGCCTTTACCACCTTTTGGTGGCCCATCCCGGGGGGATCACGCTCTCCGATCGCCATCGACTGGTACTTGGGGCAGATCTTGAGGATCCGTACCCCAAACCAACCAACCTCCTTTCTCTCTCGGCACTGGCAAGTCCAACGCTGCTGAACGCGTTCTCCGGGACACATAAGAGGTCGCTCTGGGATAGAGACGCCGTATACCTCGTCGTTAAGGTCGATGGCTATTTCAGGCTGTCCGCGACTGAGCCCATTCTTTCTGCACGCGATGACATATTTGCCTTTCTTGGCCTAGGAATTGCCCTTGGGCTCCTCTCGGCTAGCGCCGCGCACACCCTCGGTGAGGCCCCTAAATCTACTCAGTTGATCGTGTATCGACAGTCTCCCGAAGATGTAGCAGGATCGGGCTTCTTTGCTCCGGAAGATCATCAACAGAAGGGCATCCAAAGCCTGGACCTAGTGGGGGACCTTGGTCGGCAGCCCAGTGCCATCCGAGAAAAATTGGATCGCATCAGCCTGATTCTTCGATCAAAAGAGGGCAAGAACATCAAGCTTTCTGCGCGCTGGCTTTTTGACAGCTACTGCGGCCGTGACAAGCTGCTCAGCTACGTGCAGGCAACGGTGGCCTTGGAGATCCTGCTCGGAGATGAGGATGCGGATGCAAATGTCGGCTTGGGCACCCTTATCGCCAATCGATGCGCCTACCTTATCGCGACCTCGCCAGAGGGACGAGCCAACATAGTTGGTGCTTTTCGCGACATATACCGTATCCGCTCAAAGATTGTTCATCGCGGGAAGAGTCGCCTAAACTCAGACGAGAGTAGTCTTTTTCACTACCTTCAGCAGTTAGTGAAGCTTGTAATTGACAAGGAGCAGCGACTCATGGAACGGGAGGCCAGCAAAGAATGAAGCGCTGGATTTCAGCAGGCATTCTGGTGCTGGCATACAGCGGGCCTGGACAGGCTCAACAAGTCAGCAAATGCGTCACTAAGACCGGCGTTGAGTATCGATCCGGGCCATGCGTTGACGGTGTTGCCGCTAGGACTTGGTCCGCAGAGATAGCCGCAAGATCCCCGCAGGTAGTCGCTAATGAGCGCCGGCTCGATCAGATTCGGCAGGAATCCGCAGCTAAGAGCCAGCGAGCGGTATCCGCGCATACTTCGCGCGGTACTGCGATCCAGTTTTCCCAGTATAAGAATCCCGATCGCTGCGCCTGGGCGAAAGCCCAACGGGCCGCGGCGTTTGAAGCAGCAGGCCACAGGCGCACCTTTGCGCTCAGCCGTCAAATGGATGACCTTGTGTACGAGTCGTGCAAGTAGTCGGGGTGTAGGGCGGCGCCCCCTACGGAAGCGCCTCACACGCGCTGGCTGGGTCTCGGCCCACGGCTCAGGTAGACCACATTGGACGTCTCGGCGTCGGAGCCGGGGGCACGCACGCCCAACCGCCGTTCCCGGCGAATTCTGAGCGCCTCGGCAAGGCAGATCACGCTGGATTTCGTCGTGGAAGGCGCATTTGGGCTTGGCACCGATAAAGTAGCCATCTGGGCTCGGGCCTCAGCCATCATTTGCCGCCATTCCCGCGCTATGTTGCAGGTCAGGGACCACCAGGTCATGTCGCAAGGTTCAAGCTGGTGACCTTCTGGGGTGAACATGTACCCACCTTGGAAACCGAAACCGGCCCAAGGGCCGGTCAGGTCAATTCTGTCGTGCGGATCCATCTCGATCATGCTGCAAGCTCGTCCTTGTCGGGGGAGCCAGCAGGCAGGGAAGAGCCAAGCCAGAGCCTGAGCCATTGCCAAGCGGAGCCCACAAACCGGATCAGCCCAGACATGGCATTTCGCATAATGTATATTATGTTCACTCCGCTCCAGCAAGGGTGTCCCAGCACACCTCTTACCGCGTCCCGGCTTCTACTCTTACATCGAGCCAGATTGATGCGTGATCGGAATCTCCCCGATGCTTGGGCCGGCTTCTCGTTCAAGGGCGGCCGACTGGTCACGCCTGAGGGTCGTCAACTGCTCCCTGAGGACTTGGCATGTGTCCGTGCAGGTTCAGCATCTGCTACTCACGACAGCGCAGCCACTCGCCCTTGGCGTTGCGCAGCTGCTCCCAGCCGTTGCTCAATCGCCGCATTGCGGTTCCACCCATGCAGGCAGCGCCCAACTGCTTTGCCTCCGCGCTGCCGTAAGCCGGCATGCGCACAATCTCGCTCGACGGTGTTGGTATGCCTTGGCGACGCGCCTCACCTTGGATCAACGCCCGCTCAATGTCCGTGCAGTAGCGGCGCACGCGCGGATCGATGTGCTGCTGGCATCTGAGTGGTTCAGCGCCGAGATTGTTCGGCTTTGCCGGCGACGGCGTATGCCTGGGCAGCGGCTGCGGACCCGTCGCGGAGCGAATAGCCTGCGCGTGCGACGCCGTTGCCAGCAGCAAAAGCGCCACAACCAGGCCTGATCGAATGTCCATTTCGCCCTCCATGTCCGTCAGCAAGGCATCCCATTACACATCGTGCGTGACGCGTCACGATAATGCGGAGCGGACTACAAGGCAGTTCCGCAGGCCCCGGGCGTCCGGAAACTATCGCAAAGCGGTTGATCCCCGGACCACGCAGCGACCGGTCATCACCAGCCGGCGCACCGGCATGTCCGGGGCGCGCAGGCGCTCCAGCAGCAGCGACATCGCGGCCCGCCCCATCTCTTCCACCGGTTGCTCGACGACGGTGATGCCCGGTTCAACCAGCTCGGTCCAGCGCTCGTTGTCGAACCCCGCCAGCGCCAGCGCGCCTGGAATCGCCAGTCCTGCGCTGCGTGCCGCTTTCAGTGCTCCCATCAGCAGCAGGCTGTTGCTGGTAACCAGCGCCTCGGGCCTCGAAGGCCCAGCCAGCCACTGTCCGGCGGTGCTGATGGCGGCCTCGGCCGTGGGTTCGACTTCCCGGTAGTCCGGTTCCAGCCCATGCCTGCGCATGGCCGCAAGATAGCCATCACGACGTTCGGCCGCAGTGGTACTGGTACTGCCGAACAGGCCGCCGATGCGCCGATAGCCGCGTTCAACCAGATGCTCGACCAGGCCGGCCATGGCCGCCGGATTGTCCAGCACCACGCTGTCGATCGCCCCGCCCGGCGCGGCGCGGTCCACCAGTACCGTCGGATAGTCCAGCGCGAGCCGTTCCAGCCGCCCCACCGTGGTTCGGGTCGGCGCGAAGATCAGCCCGCTGATGCGCTCCTCGTGCATCAACTGCAGGTACAGTGCCTCGCGCTCGGGGTCCTCGTCGGTGTTGCACAGGGTGACGCGCAGGCCCTCGCGATAGGCGACCTCCTCCACCGCGCGGATCAGCGCGGTAAAGAAGGGGTTGCGGATATCCGCCACGACCAGCCCGATGATGCCGGTATGCCGGGAGCGCAGGCGCCTGGCCTGCAGGTTCGGGCGATAGCCGGTCTGGCGGATGGCGGCCTCGACCCGGCTGCGCACCTCTCCACTGACCGGGCCGCCACCCAGCACGCGCGACACCGTGGATTTGGAGACGCCCGCCACGCGCGCCACGTCGTTGATGCTGATGCTCATTGGATTGGAAACGTTCCCGGTCAACTGTGCTGGCCGCAGCTCGACGGCCGTTCAGGACAATGCTAACGCCAAAGTACTATTGGATTTTTGTGCAGTGCACATTGAAATGCGGACTGGGAACGTTCCCAATACGCCAGCACACCCTTCCCGGAGCCCGCCTTGTCTTCCCTCCCCGCCCCTGCTCCCGTCAGCCACGAACTGATCCGCCTCGGCGCACGGGCCCGTGACAAGGCAGACGCCATCGCCCAGGCCGCACAGATGCTGCTGGCCGCCGGCTGCGTTGCGCCGGGCTACGAAACCAGCATGGGCCGCCGTGAGCAGCTGGCGAACACCTTCCTCGGCCACGGTGTGGCGATCCCGCATGGGCTCGGCGAGGACCGCCATCTGGTGCGCCGCGATGGCATTGCCGTGCTGCAGTTGCCGGACGGTGTCGAATGGAATCCGGGCCAGGTGACGCGGCTGGTGGTCGGCATCGCCGCCCAGTCCGATACCCACATCACCCTGCTGCGCCGGCTCACCCGGCTCATCCAGGATGACGCCACGCTGCAGCGTCTGTTCACGACCGCCGAAGCGAGCGAGATCGTGACGGCGCTGGCCGGCGACGTCACCACCTTGGCCAACGATGTTCCAGCGCAGGATCTGGCCGAGCATTTCGGCTGGACCATCGCCTACCCCAATGGCCTGCATGCGCGCCCTGCCACGCGCTGGGCCGAGACGGCCCGCAGTTTCAGCGCCCGTGCCCAGGTGCGCGCAGGCGACCAGGCGGCCGATGCCAAGAGCCTGGTCGCGCTGCTGCAGCTGGGTCTGCGTCATGGCGACCCGGTGAGTGTGTCTGCCGAAGGCGCGGATGCGCCCGCACTGCTGGCCGCACTGCGCAGGGTCATGGAGGGGTTGGTGGCTCAGGAAAAGGCCGATGCCGAACGCGCAGCACAGCGCAAGGCGGCGCCGGTCGCGGGCTGGAATCCACCGGAGGCACAGGCAGCGATCGTCGGCATTGGTGCCAGCCCCGGGTTGGCGATCGGCCGGATCCATGTGCTCGCCAGCAGGCAGACCAACGTCGCCGACCACCCCGCCCCGCTCGGGGAAGGCGGTGCACGCCTGCAGGACGCGCTCGGCCGCACCCGCCAGCAGCTGGCGGCGCTGCAGGACGACACCCAGCGCAGGCTCGGCGCATCCGACGCGGCGATCTTCGGGGCCCAGGCCGCGCTGCTCGACGACACAGACCTGATCACCCGTACCTGTCAGCTGATGGTGGAAGGTCATGGCGTCGCGTGGTCATGGCACCAGGCCATCGAACAGATTGCCTCCGGGCTGGCGGCGCTGGGCAATCCGGTGCTCGCCGGGCGCGCAGCCGACCTGCGTGATGTGGGTCGGCGTGTGCTGGCACAGCTTGATCCGTCTGCGGCCGGCGGTGGTCTCGCCGACCTGCCCGCCTACCCCTGCATCCTGCTCGCGGCCGACCTGTCACCGTCAGACACCGCCAACCTCGACACCCGTCGCGTGCTCGGTCTGGCCACCGCACAGGGCGGGCCAACCTCACATACCGCGATCCTCTCGCGCACGCTCGGGTTGCCGGCGCTGGTTGCCGGTGGCGCGGATCTGCTGACGATTGAAGCGGGTGTGGAGGCCATCATCGACGGCAGCAGCGGGCGGCTCTATCTGTCTCCGTCCGATGCCGATCTCGCTTCGGCCCGCGCCTGGATCGCCGAGCAGCAGCACATCCGCGAACGCGAGGCCGCGCAACGCGCGCAGCCGGCGCAGACGACCGACGGCCACCGCATCGACATCGGTGCCAACGTCAACCTGCCCGAACAGGTGCCGTTGGCACTGGAACAGGGCGCCGAAGGCGTTGGCCTGATGCGGACCGAGTTCCTGTTCCTCGAGCGCGGCAGCACGCCCAGCGAGGATGAGCAGTACGCCACGTATCGGGCGATGGCCAGCGCCCTGGATGGCCGCCCGCTGATCGTGCGCGCGCTCGACATCGGCGGCGACAAGCAGGTTGCGCACCTGGAGCTGCCGCATGAGGACAACCCGTTCCTCGGCGTGCGCGGCGCGCGCCTGCTGCTGCGCCGTCCCGATCTTCTGGAGCCGCAGCTGCGGGCGCTGTATCGCGCGGCGAGGGACGGTGCGCGCCTGTCGATCATGTTCCCGATGATCACGTCCGTACCGGAACTGATCGCGCTGCGTGCCATCTGCGAACGGTTGCGCATCGGGCTGGAGGCGCCCGAAGTGCCGATCGGCATCATGATCGAAGTGCCCGCAGCCGCAGCCCAGAGCGATGTGCTGGCGCGCCATGCCGATTTCTTCTCGATCGGCACCAATGACCTGACCCAGTACGTGCTGGCGATCGATCGCCAGAATCCGGAACTTGCCGTCGAGGCCGACAGCCTGCATCCCGCCGTGCTGCGCGCGATCCGCGCCACGGTCGACGGCGCACGCACGCATGGGCGCTGGGTCGGCGTCTGCGGTGGCCTGGCTGGCGACCCGTTCGGCGCCATGCTGCTGGCCGGTCTCGGCGTGGACGAGCTGTCGATGACCCCGAACGATATTCCGGCGGTGAAGGCCCGCCTGCGCAGTACCCGGTTGGCCGATCTGCAGGCGCTGGCCGGCAAGGCACTGGACTGCGAAACCACCGAACAGGTGCGTGCCCTTGAGGGAGCGCGCGCATGAACCCCCGCGCCGTCACCGTTACCCTGAACCCGGCGATCGACCAGACCGTGCGCCTGGCGGGCCTGCAGCCGGGGCATGTGCATCGTGCCTTCAGCAGCCGCGACGACGCAGGGGGCAAGGGCATCAATGTTGCCGCCTGCCTGGCCGACTGGGGCGTGCCGACAGCCGCACTGGGTGTGATCGGCGAGGACAACCCAGGCGTGTTCAGTGCGCTGTTCTCGGCGCGCGGCATCACCGACGGCTGCCTGCGCGTGCCGGGCCGGACCCGCACCAACATCAAGCTTGTGGATGAGACCCACGGCGAGACCACTGATATCAACCTGCCCGGCCTGCCCTTGAACGGCGCCGATCTGGATGCGGTGTGCCGACGACTCGCCGCCGTGCTCCAGCCACAGCTGCCGGTGGTGTTGTCCGGCAGCCTGCCCTCCGGCCTGCCGGCCGATTCATGGACGCGACTGCAGGCGCAGGCGGGCGGCGCGGGCGCGCGGGTACTGCTCGACACCAGCGGCGATGCGCTCGCCGCCGCCCTGAGCAGCGCACACGCGTCAGTGCCCTATGCGGTCAAGCCCAACCGCCACGAACTGGAGTCGTGGGCCGGAACGCCGCTGCCGGATCGGAGCGCCCTGCGCGCTGCCGGCCTGCGCCTGCTTGAACGCGGGGTTGCGCTGGTGGTGATTTCGATGGGCGTCGACGGCGCGCTGTTCATGGATCGCAACGGCGCCCTGATCGCGCGTCCCCCGCGTCTGTCGCAGGGCAGCACGGTCGGTGCGGGCGACGCCATGGTGGCCGGTATCGCCGCCGCACTGCTTGAGCCGGCCTTCGACCTGGCCAGCTGCGCGCGCCTGGCAACGGCCTTTTCGATGAGTCGCCTGCACAGCGGCGACGCGCGACGGCTGGATCCGGCGCAGGTCCGCGGGTGGACGGACGATGTACTGATCGAACGATTGGATTGAAACCCTGCAGGCGGCGCTGCAGGCCCCACGGCCCGCCCCAGCGCCTCACGCAGAACAGAACCCGAAGAATTCCAGGAGTTCCCATGCACCCTTTCCCCGTCATCATCGCCGCTGGCGCGCGCAGCATCGAGGCCGTTCTCGCTGCCGAAGCGCTGCGCCGTGCCGCCCGCCAGCGTGGCCTCGAACTGGTAATCGAGATCCGCAGCGAACAGGGCGTGACCGGCGCACTTGATGCCGCACACGCCACCGCGACGACGCTCCTGCTGGTGGGCGACGGCGAGGCCGATCTGACCCGCTTCGACACTGCGACGGTGGTGCGCGCCGGCCTCGGCGAAGTGCTGGACGATCCACTCGCTGCATTGGCATCACTGGAAACTGCTGTGCCCAAGGCCGATGTGGCGGACCCTCGCAAGCGCATCGTCGCTGTCACCTCCTGCCCGACCGGCATCGCCCACACGTTCATGGCGGCCGAAGGCCTGCAGCAGGCCGGCAAGGCGCTTGGCCACGCAATCCGGGTCGAAACGCAGGGCTCGGTCGGTGCGCAGGATGCGTTGAGCGACGAGGAAATCGCTGCCGCCGACCTGGTGCTGATCGCCGCAGACCGTGAAGTGGATCTGTCACGCTTCGCCGGCAAGCGCCTGTTCAAGAGTGGCACCAAGCCCGCGATCAACGATGGCCAGAACCTGCTCCGCAAGGCGCTGGCCGAGGCCAATGTCCACGCCGGCGCGTCTGCCCCGGGCCGCGCACCCGAGAAGAGCAAGGGCACCGGCCCCTACAAGCACCTGATGACCGGCGTATCGTTCATGCTGCCGTTCGTGACCGCAGGTGGCCTGCTGATCGCGTTGGCATTCGCCCTCGGCGGCATCTATGCCTTCGACGATGCACACAAGGGCACGCTGGCCTGGTCCCTGTTCCAGATCGGCGCCAAGGCCGGCTTCACTTTGATGGTGCCGGCACTTGCCGGCTACATCGCCTATTCCATCGCCGACCGCCCCGGCATCGCGCCCGGCATGATCGGCGGGCTGGTCGCGGTCAACATGGACGCGGGCTTCATCGGCGGCATCCTGGCCGGCTTCATTGCCGGCTATGGCGTGCACTGGATCAACCGAGCGCTGCGCCTGCCGCGCAGCCTGGAGGGCCTCAAGCCGGTATTGATCCTGCCAGTGCTGGGCACCCTGTTGGTGGGCCTGTTGATGATGTACGTGATCGGCACGCCGGTCGCAGGGCTGCTGGCCTGGCTGACCGAATGGCTGCGGGGCATGCAGGGCAGCAGCGCGATCCTGCTCGGTCTGCTGCTGGGCGGAATGATGGCGGTGGACATGGGCGGCCCGGTCAACAAGGCTTCCTATGCATTCTCCACTGCATTGATCTCCAGCCAGGTCTACACGCCGATGGCAGCGACGATGATCGGCGGCATGACGCCGCCATTGGGCATCGCATTGGCGACGTGGTTGTTCAGCAACCGCTTCACGGCCGAGGAACGCGGCACTGCCGGAGCCGCCGGCGTGCTCGGTCTCAGTTTCGTCACTGAAGGTGCGATCCCCTACGCCGCGCGCGATCCGCTGCGCACCATTCCGGCGCTGATCCTTGGCTCGGCCGTGGCCGGCGCGATCTCGATGGCCGCGGGCGTCGAACTGAAGGTCCCCCATGGCGGCGTGTTCGTGCTGCCGATCCCGAACGCGGTCACCCATCTGGGCGTCTACCTGCTGGCGCTGCTGGCCGGCGTCACCGTGACGGCGCTCGCGCTGCGTCTCCTCAAGAAGCCGGTCACCGCCGCGGCCTGACCGTTCTCCCTGCCTCGATCACTCGGCTGTCCCGGCTCTCCGGGGCGGCGTCGTTGCCCATCTACAGGACTTCCGCCCATGCCCCGCTCCTCCCGCCGCCTGCTGCTGGCCGCACTCCTGCTGACGCTGCCCTCGCTGGCCGCGGCCGCCGACCGGGGCGAGGTCGTTTCACCCAAGCTTTCCTACACCGGCGAAGCCGCGGCCACGCTCGACGGCGGCAAGAACAGCGGCACCGCCTACGCCGGCCAGCTGATGTTCGGCGCGGACGTGAACCTGGAGGCCGCGTTCGGGTGGCAGGGGGCAACGATCAAGGCCTACGGCATCAACCGCCATGGCACCAATCTGGCTGCCAGCAGCACCGGCAACAGCACCTCGGTGCAGGAAATCTACGGCGGCCAGGGGACGCGTCTGGCCAATCTGACCCTCGAACAGAAACTGTTCGACGACCGCCTGGTGCTCGAAGCCGGACGCAGCGTCGCCAACATCCACTTCCTCGGCTCCGAACTGTGCCAGTACTTCCAGGGCAATTCGGCCTGCGGCAACCCGACCTACGTGTTCCGCACCAGCAACTTCACCTGGTGGCCGGTGTCGAGCTGGATGGCCGATGCCACCACCTGGTTGACGCCGGATGTCTATCTGCGCGTCGGCGCCTACCAGGTCGATCCGAGTCAGGCCGAAGACGGCCAGCATGGCCTGAAATGGAGCACGCACCAGGCCACCGGCTGGATCGTGCCGTACACGATCGGCTGGCGCAGCCCGGCTTCGGCGCGATTGCGGGCCCGGTATGAACTGGGTGGCTGGCAGGACAACTCGACCTATCGTGATCCGTTGCGCGACATCAACGGAATGCCCGCCGTGCTCAGTGGCCAGGACTACGCGAACCGCCACGGTCGCTCCGGTGCATTTGCTCGTTTCGAGCAGCAGCTGACCGGTGATGGCAGCGGTCGCGGCCTGACGGTCTTCGGCGCCGTGCTCAAGGGCACCTCCGGCCAGTTGATCGAGGATCACTTTCTGCAGGCCGGCCTGGTGCAGAAAGGCACCTTCGCCCGCCGTCCACAGGACAGCATCGCCTTCGTTGTGACCCAGCAGAAGTACAGCGGCATCGCCCTGGAGAACCTGCGCCTGGCGCGTGCCGCAGCCGGTGGCAGCGGCACCCCGCATGGGAGCCAGGTGATGATGGAGCTGAGCTACGGCATCCAGCTCACCCCACAGCTGCGGATTGCGCCGAACCTGCACTACATCGTCCATCCCGACCAGTTCAACGAACCTGCGCGCCAGCGTGACCTGCCGGATGCGCTGATTGCGGGCCTGCGCATCGATTGGAGCCTGTGATGGCCCGTTCCGTCGCAGTTCCCACCCTGCGCTGAACCGCGCCGCAGTTCAGGGGGCGTCCTGCTCCCAGACCAGCTCGAACGTCTGCGCCAGCTGCTGACCGGGCTGCAGCCGGCGCGGCGCAAGCGTGAAGCCATCAGGTGGCCCGCTCTGCGGTTCGACGCAGGTGGCGTGGGGGGCACCGTCGTAGACAACCCAGTGGTCGCCGTCCGATCGCAGCCGCAGGCGCTGCCCGCCGCGCACCAGCGCGATGTCACGATCACGGTCGGTGATGAAACAGTCATCCCATGGACCTGGCGTGGGCGGCACGCACGGCAGAACGGCAATACCCTCCTCGTCACGCGGGTACATCGCGCGAGGCTTGAACAGCAGCCGGTCCGGCTTGCGGAACCACGGGTGCCAGCCCAGTACTGCCGGCATGGCCTGCTGCGCAGCCTCGACCGAGAGCTGCAGCTGCAGGCACTGTGCCTGCAGGCGTATGACCTGTCGCGCGACGCCACCGAAGGGCCAGTACCTGTCGCGCGGCAGATCAAGCGTCAGCGTGGCGCTCGTCGCGTCGAGGCTGTCGATCTGCCAGGGCCTGGAGAAGCCGACCCCGTGAATGGCGTGCCCGCCGAAGTTGACCGGCAATGCATGGGGTGCACCGTCGAAGCTGAACTGTCCACGCCGGATGCGCCCAGCCCACGGCACCATCGGATAGCAGCCCCAGGCGATCGTCGCCGCTCCACCCTCCGCTGCGTCCACCAGCCAGTCCACGCCCCGGTAACGCATCTGTGCCAGGCGCCCCCCTGCCCCGGCCGCCAGCGCCACTTCGAGATCGCCTGCCTGCAGCCAGTGCAGCTCACCGGCCGGCAGCGGGGCGAGCGCGTCGTCCACCGGCAGCCTGCGCTCATGCACCATAGGGGTCGATGGTCCGGATGCGGCCATCGGCCTCCATGTGCAGCGGCGTGCACTTGGCCGAGCGCAGATGCGTGACGCCGCCGGACATCAGCGCATCGTGGTAGAACAGATACCACTGTCCCTTGAAGCTGCAGATGGAGTGGTGCGTGGTCCAGCCCACCACGGGCGTCAGCAGTACGCCGGCATAGGTGAACGGGCCATAGGGGCTGTCGCCGATCGCGTAGCACAGCAGGTGCGTGTTGCCCGTGGAATAGGACAGGTAGTACCGGCCCTGATACTTGTGCACCCACGGCCCTTCAAAGAAGCGGCGCGCATGATCGTCCGCGCGCAGCGGCTGGCCGTGCTCGTCCAGGATCTGCACCTCGCGCGTGGGTTCGGCCAGTTCGGTCATGCCGGCATCGAGCCGGCCCACCCTCGGCCCGAGCGCCGGCGCACTGCCTGTCGGCTCCTCGTGCGCGGCATCGTACCGATTGTCCCGGTAGTGCTGCAGCTGTCCGCCCCAGATCCCACCGAAGTACAGATAGTGGCTGCCGTCCTCGTCCTCGAATACGGCCGGGTCGATCGAGTACGCGCCCCGCATCGGTTCGGGCCGGGGAATGAATGGTCCCTCCGGCCGTTCGCCGACCGCCACACCGATGCGGAAGAGGCCCTGCGCATCCTTGGCCGGGAAATAGAAGTAGTAGCGCCCGTCGCGGCAGGCGGCGTCGGGCGCCCACATCTGCTTGTGCGCCCACGGCACGTCGTCAAGGTGCAGCGCTTGGCCGCAATCGATGGCGTCGCCGTCGGGCGCATCCATCCGCAGTACGTGGTAGTCCTGCATGCCGAAGTGCCCACCCTCGTCGTCGAACGGCTGGCCGCCGTCGATGTCGTGCGAGGGATAGATGTAGAGCCGTCCCTCGAAGACATGGGCCGACGGATCGGCGGTGTAGATATGGGTCACCAGCGGCTGCGAGATGGCGTGCCGGGTGAGCTGCGCGAGGCGGGCGTCGTCGGCCCGGCCGTCGTCGCCTGGAGAGAGGTCGATCATGGTCGTCATCGTTGGGTTACGCGGATGCGTCGGCCGAGTGGCGACGCAGTTGGAGGTCCTGTTCGATGCGGGCTTCCGCGCGCTTGTCGATTTCGTACGCGAACAGCAGCGCCACGGCGAGCAGGAAAGGAAGGGAGCAGTAGACGCTTACGGTCAGGCGGATGCCCTCGACCACGCCCTCGGGCTGTGTCGCCATACCCGCCTGGTAGCCGTAGTGGGCAAGAATGCCGGCGACCAGGGCGCCTCCCACGCTGAGGCCGATCTTCAGGCCGCACAGCATCGCCGAGAAGATGATCGCGGTGGCCCGGCGATGGTTCTTCCATTCCGAGTAGTCGGCAACGTCGGCGATCATCGCCCACAGCAGCGGGATGGTGATGCCGTAGCAGAATCCATGCAGCATGAAGGCAGCAAAGGCCACGCCGACCGCCGTCGGCGGAAACAGGTAGAAGGCCAGCAGGAACAGGGTTGAGATGAACAGTGCGCCGCCGAAGACGTCACGCTTGCCGAAGCGGTCTGCCAGCCGTCGCGACACGCCGATGCCCAGGATCATGCAGATGATTCCGCAGGCATTGAAGAGGCTGAAGGCCGAGGTTGCCGCGTCCCTGGGCCAGCTGAAGCCGGCGAATCCGGCACTACCCAGACCTGCGTTCAGCGCGCTGATCAGGCCGTTGAATCCTGAGTTTTCCAGGAAGCCGGTCAGCGCAGCGTCGCTCATGTAGTACTGGAAGTAGTAGATGTACGTGCCACCCTTCAGCGCCAGGTTGATGAACACCAGGACGGTCAGGGCCAGCATCACCTGCCACGGCCGGTTGTGCAGCAGGTCAGACAGATCCTGCAGCACGCCTCCGGTCTGCTCGCGGGTGGGAACGATGCGCTCGCGCGTGGTGGCGAAGGTGATCAGGAAGAACACCGTCCCGACGATGGCGAACACGGTCATCACCTGTTCGAAGCCCCGCACGCGGTCACCGTCACCCAGGATCAGCACCAGCGGCATCAGTAGGACCTGGATGATGAACTGCGCGATCATCACGGCCACGAAACGGTAGGCCGACAGGCTGTTGCGCTGTGCCATGCTGCCGGTCAGCACACCACTCAGTGCGGAGTACGGCAGATTGTTCGCTGCATAGACGAAGACCAGCAGAGCGTAGGTGCCCAGCGCATAGATGACCTTGCCGCGCTCGCCCAGTTCTGGCGTGCTGAACGCCAGCAGCGACAGCACGCCGAACGGGATCGCCGTCCACAGGATCCACGGACGGAACCGCCCCCACCGCGTCGAGGTGCGGTCTGCGGCGATGCCGATCAGCGGGGTGAAAACGAACGCACCGAGCATGCCGACCACGAAGATGATCGTAGCCGCCGTTGCCGGCGGCAGCCGGTAGACATCGGTGTAGAAGAACGCCAGATAGGTGATCAGGGTCTGGAAGATCAGGTTCGCCGCGAGATCGCCCAGGCTGTAGCCCAGCTTCTCGCGCACCGTGAGGGTGTGTTCAGTGCTTGCCATGCACGGCCTCCACCGAGAACCCGGCCCGCGCGCGGATATCGGCACTCGAGGCGCCGACCCGCACCTCGTAGGCCCCGGGTGGCACCGCATAGGCACCGCCCGCTTGGTCATAACGGCGCAGGTCCCGCGGTGCCTCAAGCGAGAACGTCACGGTGCGCCGTTCGCCGGCGGCGAGATGGACACGCTGGAAGCCACGCAGTTCCTGCACGGCCTCGTCGCTGCCGGCCTGCTGGCGTCGCACATAGAGCTGCACGACCTCGTCACCGCTGCGTGTGCCGGTGTTGGTCACGTCCACGTGCACACCCAGCCGGCCATCGGCATTGATCCTGTCCGCATCAATGCGCAGTGCTGCGTAATCGAAGCGGGTGTACGAGAGCCCGTGGCCAAACGGATACAGGGGGGTGCCGCGGAAGTACCGGTAGGTACGGCCCTCCATGCTGTAGTCGTCGAACGCCGGCAGCGCTTCACCGGCCTTGTAGAAGGTCACCGGCAGGCGACCCGCGGGGTTGACGTCGCCGAACAGCGCCTGGCCCACGGCAGTGCCGCCGCGCTGCCCCGGGTACCAGCTCATCAGGATCGCCGGCAGATGGTCCTGGGCCCAGTCAACGGCCATTGCCGATCCGCCGGTCAGCACCATCACCACCGGCTTGCCGGTGGCATGCAGTGCCTCCAGCAGGGTGCGCTGGGGTGCCGGCAGCCGCAGATCGGTCCGGTCCCCACCCGCGAAGCCCGGATAGTTGACGGTCATCTCCTCGCCCTCGACGTCGCCGGTCAGGCCGCCGACAAACACCACGACATCGGCGTCGCGGGCCGCATCAAGGGCTTCGTCGAAGGGTGCCTTGGCGCCCGGCATGCGCCAGCCCAGCCGCACGCCCGCATCGCGCTCGTCGTCGTAGTACTCCAGTTTCAGCTCATAGGCGCGGCCCGCCTGCAGATCGACGTCGATACCTTCGGCGTGCAGACGATCCGTGTTCACCCAGTGGTCCAGCACGCGCTTGCCGTCCAGATACAGGCGGAAGCCGTCGTCGCCGGCCACCTCCAGCCGATAGCGCCCGGATACCGGCGGCAGCAGCTGTCCGGTCCAGCGGATGCTGAAACCATCGCTCGGAATGCCCTGCCCCGGCGCCGCCTCGCCACGGGCAAGCAGATTGTCGGTTGGCGAGCCGCGGTCCCAGCGGAAGCCGATCTGCGCGTCGGTGCGGACCAGTGCCGGCGTGCCCGACAGGTCGGCCGTGCGGAAGTACTCGCCACGCAGGCCACGCTCGGTCGACGCCGCCGACGGCCGCAGGAAGGTCGGCTCGATCAGCGGCGTCGCGCTGGGATCATCACGCCCCTCGACCAGGTCCACGCCACGGGCGTAGCGCACGTCGATACCCTTCGCCGCATCGCGGATACCCTGCAGTATCGTGACCGGCGCGGCCGGTGTGCCGAAGTAGTTGCCGAGCAGCGCCATGGTGTCGTCAGCCGTGGGACCGACCACGGCAATGCGCTTGAGGTCACGCGACAACGGCAGTACCCCCTCGTTCTTCAGCAGGACCAGCGATTCCTGGGCGGCCCTCAGCGCCAGGGTGTCGTGCGCGGGCGCCTGGTTGACCGAGGCGGGAATCCGCGCCCAACGCACCCGCTCCGGTGGATCGAACATGCCCAGGCGCATCCGTGCGGCGAACAGGCGTGTCACCGCGTCGTCGATCTCCGCTTCGGTGATCAGGCCCTGGCGCACGGCTGCGGGCAGCGTGGCGTACTCCTGTCCGCACTCCAGCTCGGTGCCATTCCTGACCGCCAGCGCTGCGGCGGCTTCACGGGTGGCAACGATCCGGTGATGTTTCCAGATATCGACGATCGCCCAGCAGTCCGAGACGACGTAGCCCTTGAAGCCCCAGTCACGCCGCAGCACGTCGCGCAGCAGGAACCGGCTGGCACTGGCTGACTCGCCGTACACCCGGTTGTATGCGCCCATCACCGCATCGACATCGCCCTCCTTCACCAGCGCCTCGAACGCCGGCAGGTAGGTGTCGTACAGGTCGCGCCGGCTGGGCCGCGCGTCGAAGTGGTGACGGTCGGCCTCCGGCCCGCTGTGCACGGCCAGATGCTTGGCCGTGGCATCGAGCTTGCGGTACACCGGGTCATCGCCCTGCAGGCCACGTACGAAGGCGACGCCCATGCGGGCAGTCAGGTAGGGATCCTCGCCGTAGGTTTCCTGGCCACGGCCCCAGCGCGGGTCACGGAAGATGTTGACGTTCGGGGACCAGAACGTGAGCCCCTGGTAACGCCCGTGCGATCCCTCGCGGAGAAACTGGTGATGCTTCGCACGGGCCTCGTCGCTGATGGTCGTCGCCACCTCGCCCATCAGCGGCACGTCGAACGTCGCCGCCAGTCCGATGGCCTGTGGAAAGACAGTGGCCTGCCCTGCCCGCGCCACGCCATGCAGCCCCTCGTTCCACCAGTCGTAGGCCGGCACACCGAGGCGCTCGATCGCCGGCGCGGCATTCTGCATCTGCGCGGCTTTCTCCTCCAGCGTCATCTGGGCGACCAGCGATGCGGCCCGCTGCTCGAAGCTGGCCGAAGCATCCAGCCACGGCCGCGGCGCAGCGGCCGACGCGGCGGTCGCCACGCACAGCAGCGCAGCATAAAGCGCCCGCCGGCCATGCCGCGTGCCGCGGTGTACAGCGCCGTTGGACGAAGTCGATATCATCATTTGCTCCTCCCGGCGCGCTCATCGCGCGCGAATGGTCCCAGCAGTGCGCCTACGAAGCCGCCTGCGCGATCAGTACTCAGAACCGTGCCATCCACATCGCGTGCCAGCGTTTGCCAGCCCTGCCCGTCACCGGTATCGAACGAGAACGCGTAGTCGGCCTCATCCCCGGCGATCTTCAGACGCAGGACCGCGGATGCGGGGACCTCGCGGCTGGCCAGCGTTCGCGTGGTGCCGCTGCCGTCGCGGCCCTCGAGGAAGACCGACAGACGATCACCGCGCACGCTGCGGACGCCAAGGAAGTACCAGTAGGCCTCGCTCTGGAATGCAGCCAGGCCCGCCGCGACACCGATGGCCGGACGGGACATCTCGGTACTCGCCTCGAAGCGCAGATGCTGCTGGCGGCGACCGAGGAACGCCGGATTGCGCAGCGTGTCCAGATTCTCCGCAAGCGGGTGCACGGCCAGCATGCCCGGCCGGTCACCCAGGTCGGCCCAGGCCTGTTTGGGCACCCGAACGCGCAGCCAGTGGGCGGCAAGCGTCGGCCCATCAAAGGGGTCGTGGTCGACGAAGTTGCCGGTCAGCGGCGCCTGGGACGCCTGCCCCTGCATCCAGGACGGTGCCTTGACCACATAGGGAATGGCCTGGTCGGTCGGCAGGATCTGCGGCCAGCCATCCTGCCAGCGAACCGGCAGCAGATAGGTTTCGCGCCCGGTGTTGTAGTGCCGCTTCTGGTAATTGCGGCTGGCAAGGAACACTGCCCACCACGAGCCGTCCGGGCCCTCGATCAGATCGGCGTGCCCTGCATTGGTGATCGGCAGCGGCCGGTCGTCCGGCAGCTCGCGCTGGGTCAGGATGGGATTGCCCGGATAGGGGATGTACGGCCCCCATACATCACGGCTGCGCAGCACCACCTGCGAATGCTGCGGCCCTGTGCCGCCTTCGGCGTCGGACAGGTAGTACCAGCCCTCACGCTTGTAGATGTGCGGCCCTTCGATCCAGATGGGGTTCTTCGACGGCTCCACGCCACCATCGACCAGCACCCTGCGCGGGCCGACCGGCTTGAAGGCCGACAGATCGATCTGCTGCATCCAGATGGCGCGGTGGCCGTCGTAGCGCGCCGGACCAGGCGGCACATCGTTGTTGATCAGATAGACCTTGCCATCGTCGTCGAAGAACAGTGACGGATCGATGCCATCGATGCTGGGCAACCAGTGCGGATCGGACCACGGTCCCGCCGGATCCCGCGCGGTGGCAATGAAATTGCCACCACTGTCGGTCGCGGTGGTGACGACGTAGAAGGTTCCCTCGTGAAACTCGATGGTGGGCGCGAAGATGCCGCGGGAGACGCTCAGACCGTCGAAATCCAGCTGTGTCGGACGGTCGATCACGTTGCCGATCTGCTTCCAGTGGACCAGGTCGACGCTCTCGAACACCGGAATGCCCGGGTAGTAGGTGAAGCTGGAGTTGACCAGGTAGAACTTCCCGTTCGCGCCCACGATGCTCGGATCGGCGTGGAAGCCGGCCAGGATCGGGTTGCGGTAGTGGCCCGCCGGCAGCGGCGCCTCAAACGCGGTGTCATGACCGCGGTACTCGAACCAGTCGAAGTACACCGGCGGCGCGGCCTCTGGCGAGGCGGCATGGGCGGTCGCCGCCGACAGCGCGAACATCGCTGCCAGCATCCGGCGCGCCAGTGACACCCGGGCGCGCCGGGCAGAAGGGTGCTGCAGGGACAACATCTTCATCGTCGGGCCTCGGCGTCGGCAATGGGAAGTTCGAACGGACCGGCCGGCGCCCCGCTGCTGTCACGCAGCGTGCACACCGGGCCATCGGCCCAGCAGTAGCGGACATGCGTCGGGCGCAGGGAAGGCAGGCTGCGCAACACCACCCGGCGTCCATCCAGTTCGGCGTCGCTGTACTCACAGCGCGGGGCAGCGGCATCGCAGAGTTCAAAGCCGATGGGGTGCTTCGAACCGATTGCTGCCAGGGCGCCGTCGACATCCTCGAATTCGACGGCCACGCCTGCCGGCACGCGCAGGGCCCTGGCCGCATCCGGCCCTGACGGGGCCACTGCGTGCTCGCCGTAGATGACGTGGCGCGCGACCCGGGCCAGACGGCGACCCAGTTCCTGCTTGTTCGGTGGGTGGATGTCGTAGGCATCGCCGATGTCGATGGTCACGGCGAGGCCACTGCGGGGATCTTCGGCCGCGACCCGGCGCTGTGCGTCGCGCACCTGCGCCCATCCGCTGTCCGCAGGGGCGACGGGCGGTTGGCCATAGCCAGCCAGTTGCACCAGCAGCAACGGCGTGCCTGCACCGAACTGGCGTCGCCAGTCATCCCGCAGCGAGCGCAGCAGTGCCGCATATCCGGCGCCGTCGCCGGTGTTCGACTCCCCCTGGTACCACAGCATGCCGCGCAGTCCGAACGCGCCCAGCGGCGCGATCATGCCGTTGTACAACGTCGATAGACCCGTCGCCGCCTGCCAGGGAGCGAACGGGGGCGCTTGTCCGCCAGGTGCCATCCGGTACTGCCAGGACGCATCCAGCACCACCCGCTGACCGTCCTCCAGGATCACCGCATGTGCGGTGGCAGGGCCGGCCAGGCCACCTTCACCGTAGGTGTCCAGCACGTTGACCGCGACACTGTTGGAGCCAGCCCTCAACAGCCCCTTCGGCAGCGGATAGCGCCGCTCACCGGCGCCATACTGGCTGCCCACGGCGACACCGTTCACCCAGGTCATGTCCGTCTCGTCAACGGATGCCAGTTCGAGCGTCGCGCCCTGCGCCGCCTGTTCCGCACTCAGCATGACCTGCGTGCGATACCACACCATGCCGTTGTAATCGGCAAGCGCCGGGACGTTCCACCGCTCCCATGCGCCCAGCGCTGCCGGCGCCGGTTGCCATCCGATGTCGCTGGCCTCCGCGCGCCACGGCGCTGCGCCGGGCACAGCCTCATCGCGCGTCGCCCACCACTGCTGCCAGTACCGCCCCCAGCGTGCGCGTGCCGCCAGGGGGGCACCGGCATACAGCGCGAGGATATCCAGGGGCTCTGCCATGCCCCGCTGCGCGCGCAGCGCCTCGACGCTGGTCCATGCCTCGATCCGCGAGCCGCCCCAGGCGGCCTGGATCAATCCCATCGGCACGGCGACCGTGCGCTGCAGCTCGCGTGCGAAGTAGAGGCAGGTCGCGGAGAAGTCGCGCACCGTGGCGGGCGATGCCGGCGTCCAGGCAACCGCGCTCTGGAATGTCGTCTGCGCCTGCACCGCCGCGGCCTGCGGCACGGTGAACAGGCGGATCGTCGGCAGCGTGGCGGAGGCGATCTCGCTGCCTGCATTGAGCGCGCGCCACACGGGCAGCTCCATGTTCGACTGTCCGGAGCACAGCCAGACATCGCCGACCAGGATGTCGCGGGCGATCTGGATGTCCTTGCCGGACGTTGCCTGCAGCATGTGGGGGCCGCCTGCCGGAGTCGGTTGCAGCGTGGCGTGCCATCGGCCCGTGGCATCCGCCTGCGTGGTCAGCGCCTGCCCGGCGAAGGTCACGGAAACCTCCTGCCCCGCAGGCGCCTGGCCCCAGACCGCGATCGGCCGATCACGCTGCAGGACGGCATGATCCTGGAACAGCGGATGCAGCAACGCCCCCGGCTCCCGTGCCGCGACGGACCCGGCCATTGCAGCCAGGGCCAGCAGCAAGGCCGCCCGCCCGGCCCGTCCGATCATGCTCATCGTCCATCCCCCGGTGCGAAAGGAAACTGCAATGCCTGGTAATACGACAGCGGGTGCGGCGGTGGCGGTTCGCCGGGCGGCAACGGCCGGCCGCTGAGCGACTGGAAGTACGCCACGCTGGCATCGCGCCACCATTGCGCCTCCTCCTGCTGGATCTGCAGGAACGCGGCCACGTGCTGATAGCGTTGTGGATCGATCCGGCCCTGCAGGGTTGCCCAGGTAGCCTGCAGGGACTGCACCTGGCGCACGCCACGCGAGTAGCGTCCTACCAGTTCGTCCCACAGCAACCGCCCCGAACGCATGCGGTGATCCCACGGCACATGATGGAACCACAGCAGCAGCGACTCCGGCACCCGCGCCAGGTCGCCGTACTCCGCGGCGACCGCCGGGGCATACTGGGATACCGCGTTGCTCCCGGCCGAGGTGCGGTCGAAGCCCACGCCGTGCCGGTCCGCGCGGTGGTAGTACACGGACGTCCAGTCGGCGCGCGGCCCCCCATCCACCCAGGGACCGGGGCCGTAGTGATGCCCACGGGCCATGAGGTGATGCAGGCCCAGCGGGGTCATGTAGTCCACCGTCGCTTCGCGCGAGGCCATCATCATCCGCACGATCGGGCCGGTCACCTGCGGGTCCGGCGAGAACGTCAGCGCGGCCCAGTCTTCAGCGATGGCGCGGGCAGACTGCTGCGGATTCCAGGCCAGCCGCCCGAAGGCATACCAGTTGGCCTGATCGAAGTGCGAGCCGCTCCAGGTCCGGTCCACGCCGATGTTGGCGACGCCGGCGATGCCGGTCAGCGCATGGCCGTGCAGCGAACCGTCGACCACACGCGCGACCGTGGAGCCCGGTCCGCGTACCCGGGTGTCGGCCCGCAGCACTTCCTCGTACAGCGTGCCCAGGTACACCAGGTGCGTCGCAAAGCCCAGATACTCCTTGGTGATCTGGAACTCCATCATCAACGGCGTGCGTGGCATCGCGCCGAACAGCGGATGGAACGGCTCGCGGGGCTGGAAATCGATCGGCCCGTTCTTCACCTGCACGATCACGTTGCGGCGGAAGGCACCGTCCAGGCCGATGAACTCACCGTAGGCCTGCTTGGCGCGATCTTCCGGCACCTCGTGCGAGTAGACGAAGGCACGCCACATCACCACGCCGTTGTGCGGCGCCAGGGCATCGCCCAGCAGGTTGGCACCGTCGGCATGGGAGCGGCCGTAATCCTGCGGGCCCGGTTGGCCCTCCGAGTTCGCCTTGACCAGGAAGCCGCCGAAATCCGGGATGAGGGCGTAGATCTCTTCGACCTTTTTCCGCCACCAGCGCTGCACCTCCGGATCCAGCGGATCGGCCGTGGCCAGGCCACCGAGCTCGATGGGCGCGCTGAAGCGTGCGCTCAGGTACACACGGATGCCGTAGGGGCGGAACAGGTCCGCCAGCGCGGCGGCCTTGGCGAGATAGGCCGGCGACAGGCTCAGGGCGCTGGCATTGACGTTGTTCAGTACGGTGCCATTGATGCCCAGCGACGCGTTGGCGCGGGCGTAGTCGGTATAGCGCGGGTCACGCCACTGCGGCAGGGTCTGCCAGTCCCACAGGGAGCTGCCCGCGTAGCCGCGTTCGACGTAGCGATCCAGGTTGTCCCAGTGATCGAGCACCCGCAGCGCAACCCGGGGCGATTCCCGCACGTCCAGCGACTCCAGCGATCCGCCACGCTGCAGCAGCCGCAGCAGGTGGAACACGCCGTACAGCACACCGATGTCCTGCCGTGCCGCCACCAGCAGAAGATCGCGTCCTCCGCTGCGGACCTTCCTGATCAGGTAGCCATCCTCACCCAAGGTGGCAATGTCTTCGCGGAACGGCGCGACCAGCATCGAGGACTGCGGCGTGCCCAGCACCAGGGCGCGATCACCGGCGAGGTCCGTGCGGATGGGCGGTGCCTTTCCCAGTACCCCGGGAAGGCCGCGCGCCAGTTCATCACGCGCGGCGCGCTGGGTAGGCGTCTGGTCAGGGCCGACCACCTCGCCCAGCTGCAGCCGATAGCCGGCAGCGACCTCCACGGCCGCCGGCACGTAGCGCATCCACAATGCGTAGCCATCCTCCGCATGTGCGCCACCGGCGCATGCCAGCAAGGCAAGGGCGGCGCACAGCCGTCCGCCGACAGCACGGAACAACGGCGTTAACATTCGACTTTGTAGACTACGACCGGCGCCGGAACGGTTCATCATCTGCCCTCGCACCTGCGCGGCAACGCCACCAAGAACAAAGGGATCGTGCATTGGACAAGCCGAAGAAATCGGTTCGCCGCAGAACCGCGGGCGTGACGATCGACGAGGTTGCGGCCCTTGCCGGCGTTTCGCCGATGACCGTGTCGCGGGTGATCAACCAGGGCAAGGTGCGGGACGTCACCCGCGAGCGGGTGATGCGTGCCGTGCGTGAGCTGGGCTATACGCCCAATCTGGCGGCCAGTTCGCTGGCCGCTGCGCAGCACACGCGCATTGCGTTGATCTATACCAATCCCAGCGGTGCCTACCTGCGCGAACTGCTGGTCGGGCTGCTGCGCGTCGCGTCCAGCTCTGCCATCCAACTGGTCATCGACTACTGGGACAACCTTGACGATGAGTCCGAGCGCACGGCAGCGCGTGCCCTGGCCAGCCGCGTCGACGGGGTGATCCTGCCGCCGCCGCTGTGCGAATCGCAGGCGGCCGTGAGTGAACTGGTGAAGGCCGGCATCCCGGTGGTGGCCATCGCATCGGGGCGCCTGAGCGAGGCCCTGTCCTGCGTCCGCATCGACGACTTCAACGCAGGCAAGGAAATGACCGAGCACCTGATCCGGCAGGGCCACAGCCGCATCGGCTTCATCCGCGGGCGCCGGGATCTGAGCGCGAGTGCGCGTCGCTACGATGGTTTCGTCACCGCGTTGCAGGAAGCCGGACTGTCGGTGGAACCCGGCCTGGTCCAGCACGGCGACTACACCTACCGGTCCGGACTGGCCGCCGCCGAGAAGCTGCTGTCCCAGCGTCGGCCACCGACGGCCATCTTCGCCAGCAACGATGACATGGCGGCAGCCGCCATCTCCGTGGCGCACCGACGCGGCCTGGAGGTTCCCCGCGACCTGTCGGTGGTGGGCTTCGATGACACATCGGCCGCGACCACCGTGTGGCCGGAACTGACGACGATCCATCAGCCGATCGCCTCGATGGCCAATGCTGCCATCGATATCCTGCTGCGCACCATCCGTCGCCCGGCCGGAAACGCCCCCGTACTGCGGGATCATGTCGTGCCGCATCGCCTGATCGCACGCGATTCGGTGGCGGCCCCGCCTACGCACCGGTAGCGCACAGGCCCGTGTCATGCCGGCACCCGCACGGTGCCTGTGTCCAGCGCGCTGGCCTTCAGGCAGGATGCCATCACGCACCGCATCCGAGGGTGGTCTCGGCTTCGTTCAGCGCGCCCAGCGCCACGCGGGACACGGAGATCGTCATTGCATCAGCCGTCCCCACCGACCACGGCCGATCCAGCGCACCTACCTTCGCTCCGGCCGCAGCCAGGCATTTCAGGGGAATGCCCACGCGCGTCCACTGGCCGACCGGAAGCGCCGCCAGCGTGGGCCCGATGGCGATGCGGGCCGAGCACCCGGCACCACAGCCCACCGCCAGCCACGCGTCGCCACGTGGTGCCACGTCGACACGCAGCGTGGTCAACAGCATCAGATCACCGTTGGCTTCCCGCTGCAGGTCCAGCGGCGTGTGCGACTGCAGTGCGGCCACAGCTTCCCCCTGACCCGACCAGGCAAGACGCCGGCCGTCCTCCTGGGCCAGATGGTCCACACCGGTGATCTTCAGACGGTCATCTGCCAGTGCATCCGGCACGCTGATCACGGTCATGCCCTGCCCCGCACCATCCTCCAGCCGCAGCGCCATGCCGGCACCTGCATCGCCGCGGGCAAAGAAGACACCGGTTGCCCCCTCGTTGCCGGTGACGCCCGAAACTTCCGGCAGTGCCGCCAGATCGCCCTTGTCGGCATAGCTCAGACCGAAGCCGAACGGGAACAGCGGGGCGTAGTCCTTCTGGCCGACGTTGTTGGCGTACTGCGTGGCCGTACGTGGCCAGCTGAAGCTGAGTCTGCCCTTGAAGTCGTGCTGCATGCGGCCATCCGGACCACGCAGCAGTACGTCGGCAACGCCACCGCCTTCCGATCCCGGCAGCCACGCCGCCACGAAGGCGTCCGCGGCATTGATTTCCCGGTTCACCCAGAGAGGTCGCCCGCTCAGGAAGACCGCCACCACTGGAATGCCGTCTTCCTTGAGCCGGCGAATCAATCCCAGATCCGTTTCATCGCCGGGCTTGTAGGCCAGCGTGGGCAGGTCGCCCTGGAACTCGGCATACGGATCTTCACCGAACACCACCACCGCCACATCCGGCTTCACTGTGTATCTGCCATCGATGGCAAGCGTGGCCTCGCCACCCGCGGCCCTGGCCTGCTGCGCAATGCCCTCGAAGATCGTATCCGCATTGGGGAAGTCCTTGCGGGTGGTGCCGGTGCCCTGCCAGTTCAGCGTCCAGCCGCCGGCCTGCTTGCCGACATCATCGGCACCGTCGCCGGCCACGAGGATCCGCTGCTTTGGCGACAGCGGCAGGATGCCGTTCTGGTTCTTCAGCAGCACCAGCGACTCGCGCACCGCCTGCCGCGCCACCGCGCGATGCTCAGTGGCGCCGATCAGCGCGAACTGGCCGCCGACCGCCCGGGTGGAAGGCCTGCCCGCCTCGAACAGGCCCAAGCGGAGCTTCACCCGCAGGATCCTGCGCACCGCATCATCCAGCCGCTCAGCAGTGATCCTGCCGTCCTTCACGGCTGCCAGGGTGGTTTCGTAGAAGCCCTTCCAGCTGTCCGACGCCATGGCCATGTCCAGGCCCGCATTGATGGTGGCGGGACAGTCGGTGGTCGTGCAGCCCTTGATCTGTCCATGGCCATTCCAGTCGCCGACCACGAAGCCACCGAAGTTCATCCGCCCTTTCAGCACGTCGGTGAGGTAGTGCCGGTGGCCGTGCATCTTCTCGCCGTTGACGCTGTTGAACGACGCCATGGCGGTCTGTGCCCCGGCAGCGATCGCCGGCGGATACCCGGCCGCATGGATGCGCACGAGCTCGGCCTCGCTGATGCGGGTGTCGCCCTGGTCCTTCCCGCCGGTCGTGCCACCATCGCCCAGGAAGTGCTTCACCGACGCGATCACATGGCGGCCATCAAGAAAGTCAGGCGACCCTATCCTGCCCTGCAGGCCCTCCACCATGGCACCCGCATAACTGGCCACTACGGTGGGAGACTCCGAATAGCCCTCGTAGGTGCGCCCCCAGCGGTCATCCTGCGGAACCGCGACCGTTGGCGCGAACGTCCATTCCATGCCGGTGACGCGTGTCTCCAGCGCGGTGATCTCGCCGATCCTGCGCAGCAGCTCGGGATTGCGAGCAGCGCCGAGCCCGATGTTGTGTGGGAACAGCGTGGCGCCGATGATGTTGCTCTGCCCGTGCACCGCGTCGATGCCGAACAGCAGCGGAATTGCCTTTCCACCCTGCGAGGTGTCCATGGAGGCGTCGTAGAACGCGTCCGCCAGCGCCAGCCACTCGGCGGGCGATGCATCGTAGCGACCGCCAGGATCGGAGTTGCCTCCGGCCAGGATCGAGCCGAGCCGGTATCTGCGCACGTCGTCGGGGGTGATGCTGGCGATGTCTCCCTGCACCAGCTGGCCGACCTTTTCCTCCACGGTCATGCCGGCCATCAGGTCGGTGATGCGTTTCTCCAGTGCGGCATCCTCGGCCAGGGGCCAGGCCACCTGTGGCCATGGATCAGCCTCGGTAGCGGTGGCCTGCGCTGGCCGGTCTCCCCCCTTGCAACCGACCAGCGCCAGCATCAGTCCGGCGATCAGCGCGCCGGCACGGCGCATGGAATCCTGCGATGTCATGGCGCTCATCCTTCCATCTGCTCCAGTTCCTTGCCCTTGGTCTCGTGCACATGGCGCAGCACGAACACGACCGAGACCACCGCGGCCACCAGGTAGATGCTGTAGGTTGCCGCCAGCCCGGCCGCGGCCAGCAGCATCGGAAACGTCACCGTGACCGCGAAGTTCGACGTCCACTGCGCTGCACCGGCGACGGCCAGTGCCGAGCCCCGGATCTGGTTGGGGAACATCTCGCCCAGCATCACCCACATCACCGGTCCCCAGGACAGATTGAAGAACACGACGTAGGCATTGGCGGCAACCAGCGCCAGGGTGCCCATGCGGCCCGGCAGCTGCAGGTGCCCGTCGGCCAGCGAGCCGCTGGCGAAGGCCACCACCACCAGCGCCAGGGATACGGACATGCCCACCGAGCCGATCCACAGCAGCGGCTTGCGACCGATACGGTCGATCAGCAGCACGGTGACGAGGCATGCGCCGATGCTCAGTGCGCCGGACAGCACATTGATCAGCAGCGCGTCGTTCTCCGAGAACCCGACCGCCTGCCACAGCACGGCGCCGTAGTAGAAGACCACGTTGATGCCGACCAGCTGCTGGAAACAGGCCAGGCCGACACCCACCCAGACGATGGGACGGATCCGCCCGGTCGCTCTGCTCCTCAGGTCGGACAGCCGCGGACGATGATGGTCGGTGGACAGGGAGGCCTCGATCTCGTCGAGCGTGAGCTGTGCCTTGTCGCGGCCCAGCAGCCGGGTGAGAACCCGCAGTGCGTCCTCCTTGCGCCGCTTCACCACCAGGTAGCGGGGGCTCTCGGGGATGGTCAGCAACAGCAGCAGGAACACCAGCGAGGGCACCGCCTGCATCCAGAACATCCAGCGCCAGGCGGCCTGCCCTGCCCACAGAGGCTCCGTCGATGCCCCGGCGGCGGCGGCCAGCAGGTAGTTGGACAGGAACGCTGCGGTCAGCCCGCTGATGATCGCGATCTGCTGCACCGTAGCCAGTCGGCCACGGTAACGGGCGGGTGCCACCTCGGCGATGTAGGCCGGTGAAATCACGCTCGCCGCGCCAACTGCAAATCCCCCTATCACCCGCGCGACGATGAACCACGCGGAAGAACCCGCAGCGCCGGCCCCCAGCGCCGACAGCAGGAACATCACCGCCGACAGGATCAGCACATTGCGCCGCCCCAGCCGGTCGGCCAACCTGCCGGCGCTGAAGGCACCCACGGCGCAGCCCAGCAACATCGAGGCGATCTCGAAGCCCTGCATCCATTCCCCGGAGCGGAACGCCTGGTGCAGGCCGTCCTGGGTGCCGTTGATGACGCCACTGTCAAACCCGAACAGGAACCCGCCAATCGTTGCCACCACGCTGATCAGAACGATCAGCCGTGTGTTCTCTCCGCCATCTGCTGCCTGGTTCATCGACATCCCCTCGATCGCTCCATTGCCGCCTTGATGCTGCCGTGCTCAGCGCAGCAGATACTGGTTGAGCAGATTCTCGTAGCGTTCCTGCTTGCCGCTGGTCTGGCGCGGCTCGCCGATATCGGCGGCCAGCGTGGCCAGGTCGGCAAGGCTCAGCGTGCCGCGCTCGAAATCCTTGCCGGCTCCCGTGTCGAAGCTCGCGTAGCGCTCCCTGCGCCACTGCTCCCACGGCGACTCGGTGAGCAGTGCGTGTGCCACTTCCAGACCCCGTGCGAACGCGTCCATGCCGCCGATGTGGGCAATGAACAGGTCTTCCAGGTCAGTCGACTCCCGGCGCACCTTGGCGTCGAAATTCAGCCCGCCCTCCAGGCCACCCTGCCGCAGCACGACCAGCATCGCGCCTACGGTGTCGTACAGATCGCTCGGGAACTGATCGGTGTCCCACCCGTTCTGCGCATTGCCACGGTTGGCATCGATGCTGCCAAGCAGGCCATGGTCGGAGGCCACCTGCAGGTCATGCTCGAAGGTGTGCCCCGAGAGCGTGGCGTGGTTCGCTTCGATGTTGAGCTTGAAGTCCTTGTCCAGCCCGTGCTCCTTCAGGAAGCCCACCACGGTCGCGCTGTCGAAATCGTACTGGTGCTTCATCGGCTCCATCGGCTTGGGCTCGATGAGGAAGTTGCCTTTCAGGCCGATGCTGCGGCCGTAGTCGCGGGCCATCGTCAGGAACCGCGCGAAATGCTCGATCTCGCGCTTCATCTGCGTATTGGCCAGCGACGCGTAGCCTTCGCGCCCACCCCAGAACACGTAGTGCTCGCCCCCCAGCTCGACGGTGGCATCCAGCGCGGCCTTCACCTGCACCGCGGCACGGGCAACCACGGCGAAATCAGGATTGGTCGATGCGCCGTTCATGTAGCGCGGGTGCGAGAACAGATTGGCCGTACCCCACAGCAGCTTGACCCCGGTGGCGTCCTGGCGGGCCTTGGCCAGGCGCACCATGTGCGTGAGATTCTTCTGGTACTGGTCAATGTCGTCTGCATCCGGCGCCAGGTCGATGTCATGGAAGCACCAGTACGGCACGCCCAGCTTGGTGAAGAACTCGAAGGCTGCATCGACCTTCGCCTCTGCAGTGGCCAGCGGCGAACCGGCCTCCCACGGAAACTGCCGGGTTCCCGGTCCGAACGGATCGTGGCCGGCGTTGCAGAAGGTGTGCCAGTAGCACACGGCGAAGCGCAGGTGCTCCTGCATGGTCTTGCCGCCGATGACCCGGTTCGCGTCGTAGACCTTGAAGGCGAGCGGATTGTCCGAGTCCCTGCCCTCGAACGGAATGCGGCCGACGCCCGGGAAGTACTCTTTGGCGCCGATGAAGGGCTGCGTGGTCATGGTACGTGCTCCTGTCGTTGTGCGGGATGTTGGAGGGAGGCGGACCTCAGCCGCGCTGCAGCGGCGTGACGGCCTCGAGATGGCGGAGAAAACGCGAATAGGCGGAGGCATAGGCCGCACTGCGGCCGGAATCCGGACGCGCGGACAGTGCTGGGTCCACGCGGACATGCTGCGCGGTGACCTCGCTGATCGGCGCGGCATCACCCTGCGACCGCCCGATGGCCCACAGGGCCTGCAGCGCCGCACCGAATGCCGCGCCTTCGGCCTGCACCGGCACGTCGACCGGCAGTCCGAACACATCGGCCACCAGCTGCCGCCACGCGGCACTGTTGCTGCCACCCCCGGTAAGCACGATGCGGTCGAACTGCATGCCGGCGCGCCTGAACGCGTCGTAGCCGAACTTCAGGCTGTAGGTCGCCCCTTCCATGGCAGCGCGGTAGATGTGCGCCGGCGTGAAGTTGTGGGTGTCCAGGCCGGCCAGCACGCCCTTGCCCAGCGGCAGGTCGGGGGTGCGCTCGCCATTGAGGAACGGCAGCATGACCAATCCGCCAGCGCCGGGCGACGTCGCGTCGAGGTGGGCATCGCCGTCACGCGTACTGAAACCGAAGGTACTCGCTACCTGCTCGGTCACGACGGTGCAGTTCATCGTGCAGATCAGCGGCAGCCAGCCGCCGGTGGAAGAGCAGAAGGCGGCCCAGGCCCCGTCCGGATCGATCACCGGTGAATCGGAGTAGGCAAACAACGTGCCCGACGTTCCCAGGCTCATCGCCAGGCGGCCTTCCGTGACGCAGCCGGTGCCGATGGCCGCCATCATGTTGTCGCCACCGCCGACCGCCACCTTCACCGTCACCGGCAGTCCGAGCATGCTGGCAGCCGCGCGGTCGATATCGAACAACGCATCAGGTGGGGCGATGGGGGGAAGGCAGGCGGCAAGATCGCGGTCCGGATCCGTGGCGCGCAGCAGCGCCTGCGACCACGTGCGCGTGCGCACATCGAGCCAGCCCGTGCCGGAGGCATCTCCGTGCTCGCAGAACCGCTGCCCGGTCAACACGAAATTGAGATAGTCGTGCGGCAGCAGGATGGTCGCCAGCCGCGCATAGGCTGTCGGGCGATGCGTCTTCGTCCACGGCAGCTTGGAGGCCGTATAGCCGGCAAGGATCGGATTGCCGGCCAGCGCGATGGTCCGGTCGATTCCGCCGGCGGCATCCATGATGCGGGTGCATTCGGCCGACGTGCTGGTATCGCACCAGAGCTTGGCCGGCGCCAGCACGTCGCCCGCCGCATCCAGCGGCACGAAGCCGTGCTGCTGGCCCGATACGGCCAGACCTGCAATGCGTGACCGGAGCGATGGATCAATCCCGTCGAAGCAGGTGCGCAGCGCTGCCACCCAGTCGGCCGGCACTTGTTCCCGGCTGCCATCGGCGGCGCTGCTCATCTCCAGCGCCGCGCTGGTGCGGGCGACAACGGCACGCGCCTCCGGGTCGTAGACCAGCACCTTCAAACTCTGCGTTCCTGCGTCGACACCGGCAACCAGACCCATCGAAACCGCCTCCGAACACCGAAAAGTTAGCGCTACCATTTCTGACATTCAAAAAAGGAGGCCTTGTTGCACTGCCTCCTCGTTTGCATGGCGTGCGTGCCGCCCGCCGTGATGCCGCACTGTAACCAGCCGCGGCGGAAAAAGCGTGCTGCAACGCAAAACCCTGCTCGCCGTCGCGGCATCTGCAGGCAGACCTGTTACGACGCCGCCCTGTTCGCGTGCCATACCTCGGGGCCCGAACGGCAATAGCGGTCGATGAATTCCGCCTGCGATGGCATCTGCGTGGCCGCCTGCCGCACCGGCTGCTGGATGCGTTTCAGCAGCGTGCGCAGGTCGGCGTCACTCAGTGCCCGCGCAAGCGGGTGCGGGCGGCCCGGTTGGATGCCCTGGCCAAGCAGCACACTGGTCCACGACTCGACCCGGAACAGCTCGCCGGGGTCCTGCCACGCGTGCGCGCGCTCACGCCACGCGCGCAGCCGCTGCTGCAACGACTCGGGCACCGCCATCTCGCGGCACGCCTTCCACAACGGCTCTTCGCGCTGGGTGGCGTGGTAATGCAGGATGATGAAATCGCGCACGTGTTCCATCTCCTGGCGACTGACCTCGTTGTAGAGCTGCACCAGTGAGGCCGCGATCCCATCGAACGGAAACAACTGGATCAGCCGCACCACGGCGCTGATCGTCAGATGGATGCTGGTGGATTCCAACGGTTCGATGAAGCCACTGGCCAGCCCCAGCGCAACCACGTTCCTGTTCCAGGCCTGCAGACGGCGTCCACTGCGGAAGGGCACCTGCCAGGGTTCGCGCAGCGGCGGTGCGCCCACGTCGCGCAGCAGCTTCGCCCTCGCCTCATCATCGGACATGTGCCGGCTGGAGTAGACCAGCCCGCATCCGACGCGGTGCTGCAGCGCGATATGCCAACGCCATCCGGCTTCATGGGCGATGGCCCGGGTGTACGGCACCGGCGGCGCGATTGATTCGGTCTGTACCGCGACGGCACGATCGCACGGCAGCCATTCGTGCCAGTCCTCATAGCCGGTCTTCAATGTCTGCTCGATCAGAAGGCCACGGAAGCCGGTGCAGTCGATGAACAGATCGCCCTCGATGACCTGCCCGTCGTCCAGCACCAGCGACTGCACCGAACCATCATGCGCATGCTGTCTGACCTCGGCGATCCTGCCCTCCACCCGTCGCAGGCCTTGCGCTTCGGCTCTGCGGCGCAGGAACCGGGCGTAGAGACCGGCATCGAAGTGATAGGCGTAGCTGGGCTGCGGCTGGGTCTGCAGCGAGAAGCGGTCGTCGCGCGAGGCGACGCTCTCCAGGCAGAAATCGCCCAGGTCCGATGGCATCCCGCGGCGGAGGCTGTCCAGCCAGAAATGGTGGAACGGCGTGGCCCAGGTGCCATGTCCGATGGTGCCGAACGGATGGAAGAAGCGCTCGCCCGGCAGGCGCCAGTTCTCGAACGAGATCGACAGCTTGAACGTGCCGGCCACCGCGCGCAGGAACTCCTGCTCGTCGATCTGCAGAAAGTGATGGAAAGTGCGGATGGGCGGTACGGTGGACTCGCCGACACCGACCGTACCGATCTGCTCGGACTCGACCAGGGTGATGTCCAGCTGGTCACGGAATTGATGGGACAGCGCACATCCGGCCAGCCAACCGGCGGTGCCACCGCCGGCAATGACCACCTTGCGGATGCGCCCTTCTGCTGTGCTCGCGGTATCGATCACGGTGCCCCTCAGCGGTTGAGTCTGCCCAGCAGCATCGCGCGCATGCGGCGCGCGCGCTGCTCGTCGAACGGTGCAAGATCCCCCCGCGCATCGTCGGGCAGGTGCTGCCCCGCGCGCGCGCCGGGGCCGAATACGTAGTACTGGAAGAGCGCTTCCCACGCCTTCTTTTCACGCGCGGGCAGATCGCGCAGGGCCCACATCGCATGGTGCAGCGCCGGCAGGGGCGAGCCGAGGAAGGCCGGCGAGCTACGCCACCAGTAGTTCACCAACACATTGAACGGCGCCAGGCTGCGCACGTGGTGCCACCACATGCTGGGAATGAAGATGGCATCCCCTGGCTCCAGCACTGCGCTGCGCGCATTCGCCAGGGCCTCCCTGAAGCGGGGATACCGGTCGAAGTCGGGACGTTCGAAGTCCACCACGCTCACCACCTGGCCGCCTGGCGTGGGATCCAGCGGGCCTGGGTAGAGATTGTCGATCTGTTCGGGCGGGAACAACGTGAACTCGCGTCGGCCCACCGCGCAGCACGCAAGGTTGTCGGGGGTATCGAAATGGCACGATGCGGTGACGCGGTTGCCGATCCAGATGCTGGCCAACGCGTCGATGCCCTGCCCTGCCAACCCTGCCTGGTTGGCCTGTGCGAATGCCGGCAGCAATGCCCGCTCCACCGGCAGCGACGCCACGTAGTAGGTGGGCGGTCTTGGCTCATGCAGCGTCGAGGCGATCCCGTCCAGCACCTCGCTGAGCGATGCCCGACGGACCTCGAAGTTCAGCCGGCTGAAGTCGGCGGTGTAGAACGGGCGCCCGTCGATGTCTGGCCCGCCGAACGAGTACTGGATGGGCACGCCCGCGTCGACGCCGCCCAGGTAGGCCAGCGCGTCCAGCGTGGAGCGTTGTCCAGCCTCGACCAGCGGCCAGTTTGACGCAATGCCTCGCAGCACTACCGGCTCTCCGGCCTCGACCAGAGAGGCCAGAGGCAGCGCAGCAGGATCGATGCCCTCCAGTATCCGCATCGCAGCCCCCATCGCCCGCCCTCAGTTCCTGGCCGTGGACGCTGCTGCATCCTGCGCGCGCAGGCGCCGCTGCTTCTCGGCGATCAGGCGGCGCATGTTGTGCAGCGACGCCAGCATCAGGTAGGCGCCCTCAAGGCAGCCAGCGCGATTCAGCGCGGCCAGCGTCGAGTCGTCCAGCAGCGCCAGGCGCTCACGGTCGATGCCGTGCAATCCGTTCACGCTCACCCGGTGATGCTGTGTGATCTGCACATCGAGCGTGACCGGCTGGATCAGTCCGCTTTCATCGAGCATTGCAAACATCGCGGCGCCGAATGCGCTGCCATCATGGATGCCACGCAGCACGCCGGCGATGTGGTCGAGGTAGGGGGTGTTGCCACCCTGCGGCAGGAACAACGGCTCGCCGGCATCGGTGTTGACCCGGGGATGGTCCAGATCGACATGCATCACCGCCTCCCGGGTGAGCACACCGTCGATGTAATGCTCCTGGAATCCGATCAGGAACGGCCCCTTCGCTGCGGCTCCCGGAAGATAGGAGGCGTTCCAGCGGCCGTCCTGCAGGAAGAGGTTCTCGTGCTGTTCAAACCCGAGCAGGGCGACGGCCTGCCATTCGCCCGATCCGGCCTGTTTGCGCAGGAAGATGGGATATTCCCGCTGCAGTTCGGCGAACTCGCTGGGATAGGCCGGCACCATGCCCACGGCGTCGCCGAACTCGGGGCCGAAACCGGTGGCGACCCTCAGGTCCCGATGGGCGATGTTGTTGAGCATTTCATAGCGGGCCATCAGGGTGTCCAGTCCGGTGCGGGGCCAGTGGCCGGCAGGGTACCGCCGGCACGTGCGACAGGTGCTGCGTCAGGACAGGCCCGTGCGGTACCGTTGCCGGGACAACGGTACCGCGCCGGACGGGTCCGTCGCCAGACTCAGAACTTGTAACGGACACCCAGCATGTAGCGTGGGCTCTGGTCAGCCAGCTTCACGATCATCTGCGACGTGCGCGAGCGCCAGCGTACGTCCTCGCCGGTCAGGTTGATCGCTTCCAGTCCGAACGACCAGTGGTCGTCCAGCGTGTAGTTCACGCTCAGATCCCACTGCTCGTACGCCTCCACATAGTAGGGATTGCGGCTGGCGCCCTGGTTGGCCAGGATCAGGTACTGGTCGCGCCAGTTCCACGCCAGGCGGACCGACCAGCCGTACTTCTCGTACATGAGCATGGCGTTGGCGGTATCACTCAGACCGGTGAGCGAGAACTGGTCGATGCCCGGATCGCCGCCATTGTTGTAGCCGACGTCGCCGCTGACGATCGTGTAGTTGGCCAGCACGCCGAAACCGGTGTCGCCGAAGAAGTACTGCCCGCCGAGCTCCCAGCCGTGCAGCTTGGACTTGTTCTGGTTGATCGGGCGGTTGACATTGAACTGGTACAGCGGATCGTCCGCCTGGCCATACAGATCGTAGGCCGCTTCGGTGGCCAGCACCTGCGCGTCGGTTCCGTTGTAGGCCGCCAGCCCGGCGGGGTTGTTGCGCAGCAACGCCAGCGCGGTGAACAGCGAGGTGTCGTTGGCCGAGCAGGCGGCCGCATTGGCGGCACCGACCTGGGAGACGCAGGCTGCACTGGTGAGGAAGTCCAGCGCCGCACGCGCATCCGGGCCGGACGTGGGATCGGTCAGCCCGTACAGGCTTTCCTGGACAACGGTATTGCCGATGAAGTTGTCGACCGACTTGTTCCAGTAGGTCAACGACACATAGCTGGCGTCGGCGAAATACCACTCCAGCCCCAGGTCGAGGTTGTCCGATTCCAGCGGCTTCAGGCTGGGATTCTGCGCATTGCCGCTGGCGCGCGACGACGGATCGATCAGCACCGACCCGAACGGTTGCTGTGCACCCGGGCCCGCATACAGATTGCCGTAGGGCGCGCGGGCGATGCTCTTGCCGAACGAGGCACGGCCCTTCAGCTCATCGGTGAAATCAATGCTGAAATCGAGATTGGGCAGGATGTAGCTGTACCTTGCCTTCTCGGTGAAGGGCTGCTGCTCATCGGACAGCACGATGCGGAAATCGTTGTTGGCCTGCCACTCGATGGACTCGGGAACGGCGATGACCGAGGTCGAGACCACGTCGGTGGTTTCGTAGCGCACGCCCAGCCGGGTATTGGTGCGCATGCTGCCCAGCTGACCATCCAGTTCCACCTGGAAGTAGGCCGCCTTGGTCTTCTCTTCCACGAAGTTGTCGGCCGCGCGTTGCGGGCTGACTCCCAGCCCCACGCCATATTCGTCCGCCGCCCACTGCGCGAGCTGGCCGGCGTTGCCGCGCCATGCGGGCCAGCTGCTGGCGCTGTAGTCATCGAACAGGCCGACGATGTTGACCGGACGCAGCAGATCCATGAGCCCTGCATCGGTATCCCGGTTCACGTTGGCCACGCCCCAGTCGCCCAGGGTCGAGTAGGCCTCGGCTGCCTGGATGCGGTGCGTGGTCGACTTGTTGGTATCCACGCCGAACTGGAACCGCCCCTGGTCGAAGTTCCATTCGCCGTCCACGCGGGCCTGCTTGATCTCGCTCACCTGCGACTGTGCGTTGACACGCAGCACCTGGGTGCCGATCTCGCCCTCCTGGAAGCCCGGGTTGACCACGCCGTTGGTGCCGGCGATCGCATCTGCCGTGCTGGGATACCAGGTCTGGGTGCCGACCGGCAGACCATTGTTGAACTCCAGTTCCTGCACCCAGGAGCCACCGCAATGGGGGCCACGGGTACAGTTGTTGGTGCCGGCAATGCTCATGAAGATCGAGCCGCCGCCGGTGAGCGGATCATTCGGACGACTCTCGTTCTTCGAATTGTGTGCGTCGAAGCTCAGCTTGAAGCGGTCGGTGACATTCCACACGGCATTGAAGCCAAGCGATCCCAGCTTGTACTCCTGCATGCTGCGCTGCTGTTCCAACCCGAAATCCTTGGTGCCGGCGATCTCACGGATGTAGACCGGGGTGGCCACTGCACCACTGGTATCGAACTGGACGTTGGTATAGTTGCTGTTCTGCAGCCACATGCCCTGCTCGCCACGGTTCTCGGTGATCTCGTTGGTCGAGTAGGTGTAGTCCACGGTCAGGGTCAGGCTGTCCGTGGGCGCGAACTGCAGAACGGCCTGGCCGTTCACGCGTTCCCGCTCGAACTCCGAGAATGCATAGCGCAGGTCGTTCGGGCGTGCATAGAGCTGGCCGATCTCCGGCGCGTTGACCACCGTCGGGTTGCCGGGCATCGAGCCCGTCCACGGCTGCACGTTCCAGTAGTTCTCCGTGGCCTGCACCGAGCCGCCCTTGCGCTTCTGCTGGCTCGCGCTCAGGCTCACACCGAAGGTCTTTTCCGGGTTGCTGTAACTGAAGATGCCCGACAGCTCCGGCGTCAGATCATTGTCGAACGGCTGGCTGCGGTCCGAGACGAGCTTCGCGCCGGCATTGGCGATGATCCCTTCGTGATCCAGCGGCCGCGCGGTCAGGATGTTGATCGTCGCGCCGATGCCGCCGCTGGGTACCTGCGCCTGGCTGGTCTTGTAGACCTCGATGCCGTTGATGGCCTCGGCGGCCAGCTGCGCGAAGTTGAAGGCGCGGGTGCCACCGTCGACGCCACCGATGGCGACCTGCCCGGACGCACCGAATGCATCGGCACCGGGCATCTGGCGTCCGTTGAGGGTCACCATGTTGAACTGCGGACCGAAGCCACGTGCAGTGACCTGTGCACCTTCGCCGTCACGACGCTCGATGGAGATGCCGGTGATGCGCTGCAGCGACTCCGCCAGGTTGGTATCGGGGAACTTGCCGATATCCTCGGCACTGATCGCGTCCACCACGCCAGCCGAATCACGCTTGATGTCCATGGCCTGGCTGAGGCTGTTGCGGATACCGGTCACCTGCACCGCGTCCAGCTGAGTAGGCTGCGTGGGCTGCGTCTGCGCCGTAGGCGGCTGTGCGGTGGTCGTGGAGGCCTCCTGTGCGAAGGCGGGATTGATCACCAGGACGCCGCCGACGAACGTGAACATGGCCCTGGAGCGGAACTTCGCCAAGGTCCGGCTCATGGACGGGTCCTCGGGTCTGGAGTAGCACGGAAACTGCGAGCGCTCATGAAAGTCCCCTATGACATACGATCGAATGGATGTACCGCCCCCTCCCAGGGGCACGCACGGGCGAGGCCCGTATTCCAAACCGAACATCGCGGGCGCCGGACGCGCCGCGACTCAAACTCGCTTTCAAGCCTGCCAGGACGAACACGCGGTAAAGAAGGCAGCCCCTGGACCCAAAACCCCGAATCTATTGGTAGCGCTACCATCGCGTTGAGGCGCAGACTAATCACCCTGGTTCCCGCTTGTCACCGTGCAGCGCAGCAAATCATTCCCGCGGCAGTCCCCTTGTGCGCATCGCACACGCGGCCGCGGCGCGACCCACACGGTATGATGCCGCGTTTCCTGCTCCCCCTCCCCATGCTCGCTTCCTACTCCTCCGCCATCATCTGGTCGGCGGTGGCGCTCGCCACCGTGGGTCTGCTGTTCCGTCCTTTCCGCCTGCCCGAGTATGTCTGGGCCGTCGTGGCGGCAGCGCTGCTGCCGCTGACCGGTGTGATGCAGGTCGGCACGGTCCTCGGCGCGGTCGCCGAAGGCGGTGATGTCTATCTGTTCTTGGTTGGGATGATGGTTCTGGCAGAGCTCGCGCGGCGGGAAGGCCTGTTCGACTGGCTGGCGCTGTACGCGGTGCGGCACGCGGGGAGCTCCGGGCGGCGGCTGTTCGACCTGGTGTTCCTGGTGGGCACGCTGGTGACGGTATTCCTCTCCAACGACGCGACCGCGGTCGTGCTGACCCCTGCGGTCTATGCCGCCTGCAGGGCGGCCCGCGCCAATCCCCTGCCCTACCTGTTCGTCTGTGCGTTCATCGCCAATGCGGCAAGCTTCGTGCTGCCCATCTCCAATCCGGCCAATCTGGTGGTGTATGGCAGGCACATGCCACCGCTGCAGCAGTGGCTGGCGCAGTTCGCGTTGCCGTCGCTGGCGGCGATCGGTGCGACCTACCTGGTCCTGCGCTGGGTGCACCGCCGCGAGATCGCGCAGCCACTGGCCCCGGCGCCGGAACATCGCCCCCTGTCTGCTGGCGGTCGCCTGAGTGCTTACGGCGTGCTGTTCACCGGCTCAGCGCTGCTGGTGACGTCGGCGTTGAACGGCCCGCTGGGTCTGGTGACCTTCTGCGCAGGCAGCGCGAGCGTCGTCGCCGTCGCCCTTCGCCAGCACCAGAGTCCCCTGCCGCTGCTGCGCAACGTGTCCTGGGGCGTGCTGCCGCTGGTGGCAGGTCTGTTCGTGCTGGTCGAAGGCGTGGCACAGACCGGCGTGATACAGATGGCGGCCAGTGCGCTGGAGTCCCTTGCCCGCACCTCACCGCAGCAGGCCGGGTGGCTGGCCGGCTCGGCCGCAGCCCTGCTCAGCAACCTCGCCAACAATCTGCCGGTGGGCCTGGCCGCAGGCTCACTGGGGCAGATGGCCGACCTGCCGGCGCAGACGCGCGCGGCACTGCTGATTGGTGTAGACCTCGGCCCGAACCTGTCGGTGACCGGTTCGCTGGCGACCCTGCTGTGGTTGGTGGCCCTGCGTCGGGAAGGCGAACATGTCAGCGGGCTCGACTTCCTGCGCATCGGCGTACTGGTGATGCCGCCCGCGCTGCTCGGGGCATTGCTGCTGCTCTGAGCCATCGCTGGTCCGGCACAGGGTTCAGTGTGGCTGCCCGCGCGAGCGGAACGCCGCCACCTTCATGCGGTTTCCGCACTGGGCCATGCTGCACCAGCGCCGCCAGTCACTTCACATGGTGAACCACGGTACTCGGCCATAGTGGCCGGAGTTCGTCATCATGTTGAGCGTTCATGGCAGCAGTCCGCGCGCACCTCAAGCATTTGCCTCGCCGGTGGCGCACAGCGCTCTACATCCTGCTCGGCCTCTACGCAGCCTATCTGTTGGCGGGCAACGTCTTCCTCAACACGCCGCTGTTCGACAACGTCACCAACCGCAAGCCGCAGAAGTTCGTGATGACCACGGGCCCGGCGATCACACTGGTGCCGGGCCACGTGATCGCCTGGAACGTGCACATGCGCGGCCACGTCAACCACACGGTCTATGTGCTGCATGCGGAACGTGCCAGTGCGCGCCTTGCCCTCCTCCCCCTGTTCCGGCGCGAAGTCCGGGTGCCGCGGCTGCTGGCGACCGGTGTTTCGGCCGACGTCAGTCGCGTCGATCAGGTCGTCCCCTCGCCCCCCCGCGGTACCCGCGGGTGGACGCTGCGCTTCAACGCCATCCATAGCGACAGCATCCGCAGTGCCCGGCTGGGCAAGCTGCTGATCATCGGCAAGGGAGCCGGAACGGTCGGTTTCCTCAAGCAACTGCGCGGCGGTCCGTCGGAACTGTTCGATTCCCAGGTCCGCTTCGATGCCGCCGACGTCAGCTATGACGGCGTCCAGCTGCTGGGGGACACAGAACTCACGTCCCGCTTCAGCTATCCCCGCCATTTCCGCGACCAGGCGCCCGGCCTGGCCAAACTGGGCCTGTTGCGGGCTGCGCTCGAGGTCAACGCACGAAGCCAGGGGCTTCGCCTGGATACCGGCCTGGCGCAGCCGCGGATCGCCAGTGCCCCGGTGCCGGGGCGACTGCAGATGGACATCCGGATGGACCATGGACGCCTGCAGCCCGGCAGCCACGCGCTGTGGCACGTGCCCCTGCTGCTCGGTGACGGCGCTCCCGGCCGTGGCGTTCTGGCCCTGCAGCTCAACACCGCCGACGACATTCGGCTGCAGGCCCGGCTGCCTCCCAAAGAAGGAACGGGCGCAGCGCTGGACGCCGATCTGCGGATTGCTGGCCGTGAGATTCCTTTCCGCCAGATCGACCAGTTGATCGAACGGACCTCGGGAACGGTGCGCGGCGAGTGGACCTTCACCTCGCTCAACTGGATCCCCGCACTGTTCGTTCGCAAACCCTGGCTGCAGCTCGATGGCGGCGGCGTCCTGCAGGCGGATCTGAAGCTCCGCAATGGTGAACTGGTGGCGGGCAGCACGGTCGACATTCCCTCCGCCAAAGCGGTTGCCGGTATTGCCGGCGTGACGATGGCGGGCACGGCCAGCGCGCATGGTGAGCTCAAGGACGGATCGCCCACCCGCGCCGAGCTGTCGGTACGCCTGCCCCGCTTCACTGCCAACCCGACGGACGCGCCGCGCACACGGCTGTTCGATGGCCGCGATCTGCAGGTGACGCTGAGCGGTGACGGCCGTATCCGCGAGCTGCGCAACGGTGTACGCGCGCACCTGCGTTTCAGTGACGCCACCATTCCGGACCTGGCAGCCTACAACCGCTATCTGGGCACGGACCAGGTACGGCTGCTCGGCGGCACCGGCCAGGTGAGCGGCGACATTCGGCTGGACACCAATGGTCGCATCGGCCAGGGCAGCGCCCGCCTGCTCGGCCGGCAGGCGCGTGCGCAGGTCGCGGGGCTGTCACTGGCCGGCGACGTGCAGCTGGATGCAGCCCTGCGCCGCGGCAACTTCACTGACCGCCATTTCGACGTCTCCGGCAGCACCGTCGAGCTGCGCAACATCCAGATGGCCGGTGTCGCACGCAAGACGCCGTGGCGCGGACGTATCGACATCCAGTCCGGGCGCATCGATGCACAGTCGCCGTTCCAAGTGGACGCACGTGGCGCCGTGGCAATGAGCGATGCCTCGCCCCTGCTGGCGATGTTTGCCGAGCGCGGCGACTATCCACGCTGGGTGCTGTCGCTGCTCGACGCTGGCCAGGTCGATGCGCAGACCGCACTGCGCTGGCGGCCGGGGCATCTCACCCTGGACGGGCTGACTGCGGAGAATGACCGGTGGTCCGTCCGCGCCCGCCTCGATCTTCCCGGTCAGCACAAGCGCGGCGATCTCTATCTGCGCTGGGGCGTGCTCGGCGCCGGCCTCGAGCTCGACGGCGAGCAGCGCCGCTGGCACCTGGCAAAGGCCCGCGAGTGGTTTGATGAGCGCCCCTCCCTGCTGCCCGCCTCGGCGGCACCTGCGCAACATGCGCCTGGGGACTGACGGCCGGCGCTGCATCCAAACGTGCCACTCGTTCGTATTGGTTCGAGACCCACGCGAGGATGCCCGATGAAACGAACAACGCAGGCCCTTGGACTGGCCGGCTGGCTTACGCTGACCTTCGTGGCAGCGGCGCTTGGCGCACGGGCCTCGATCTCGGCATCGGACTTCTACTCCACCCTGTCGCTGCCCGCGTGGGCGCCTCCCGCCGGGCTGTTCGGACCGGTCTGGACGGTGTTGTACGCGCTGATGGCAGTGGCCGCGTGGCTGGTCTGGCGCGAGAAGGAACGGCGCCCCAACACGGTGGCATTGGTGCTCTACGTCGTGCAGCTGGCAGCCAACACCGCATGGAGCTGGCTGTTCTTTGGATGGAAACAGGGTGCGCTCGCCTTCGTGGATATCCTGGCCCTGCTGGCGCTCATCATCGCCACCGTGATTGCCTTCGCGCGCATCCGGACGCTGGCGGCGATCCTGCTACTGCCCTATCTGCTGTGGGTAGGGTTCGCCGCCGTACTCAACTACGCGGTGTGGCAGGCCAACCCCGGGGCCCTGTAAGGCGGTGCGCGCTTCAGGCGGTTGCTTCAGGCGCAGGCTGCCAGCTGCGCAGGGTCGCGCCCTTCAGCGACTGCTGCCCGCAGCCGGTCGGGCAGCGCAGCACGCGGATGGCCGACATACTGACCAGGCCCTGCCCCTCCACCGCCTTGAACACCGTCTCGCAGCGCAGGCAGCGTGCCACCATGGAATACAGGTGAACGATGCGGCGGGTGCCGGGGTCCTGCAGAAGATCCACATCCAGCAGCTGGAACTGGCAGCTGTCCGGCATCGCGCGCATGGAGTGGGACGTGTTCGGGGGTGTGTGCAGGTTCACGACGGAGCGCCAGTGGAAGTGTCCTGCGTACGTTATGGAAACCGGCGTGCAGCGGGTGTGCAGTGCACATGCAGTGACCGCGAAATCTTGTGCGGGCCGCGGACCGATTCTGCTAGGGTGCCGCAGATGCACAGTCCATTGCCGTCCTCCGATCCACCCGCCCGCTGCCAGCAGTCTGCCGGTAGTCCGTTGAGCGTGTACCTGAGGGACGCCACGCGGTCGGTGCACGGCAGCCTCGATGCGTTCCTGATCGGGCAACGCCTGTTCGAATCCACATTGCGCTACGGGCGCTTTCTCCAGGTCCAATGGCATTTCCACCACGCCGCCGCGCCGCTGTACATGGACGGGCTGATGCTTCCGGCAACGGCACGACTGCAGCTGGTTGAACAGGATCTGCTGGATATGGGCGCCCCGCTGCCACGCGCGCATGCCTGGCGTCCCAGGCTGCAGCACGCATCCCGTGCGTCGGCATTGGGTTGGCTGTATACCGTCGAGGGTTCTGCCCTGGGTTCGGCTGTCCTGCTCAAGTACGCCGCCGCGCTGGGGCTGGGTGCCGGCCATGGCGCCCGTCACCTTGCACCTTCGCCTGCAGGCGTGGCCGAGCAATGGCGGATCACCCGCGCGCATCTGGATGCGGAACCCCTCACGCAGCAGCAACGCCAGCAGGCCTGCAGCGCGGCTCAACAGGCGTTTGCATTCGTGCGGCGTTGCGCAGCTGAAGTGTTCAGCAATGCGTGAACAGGCATTCACATCGTCCGGACGGTATGCGGCAGCAGCATTTTCCGTCACCATTCCATTCCGCCCGGCCCGTCACGAATCATGAGTACCGCCCTTGATGCCTTCCGCTGATCGCACCTGGAACGATGCACTGTCGGACTGTGCGCGGGAACCCATCCACACACCGGGCGCCATCCAGCCCTACGGCGTGCTGCTGGTGCTGGATCCGCTGACGCTGCTGGTGCGGGAATGTGCCGTTAGCCAGCCCATCGCGCTGCGCCAGTACGGTGATCCGTTGATGCAGCATGTCGAGAACGCACTGGGCGGTGTGATCGGCCCCTTCGTACATCGCCTGCGGCACATCGCACCCGGCGGCACGCTGCACCTGGGCGCGGTCCACCTGGATGGGCTGGGGCGCCACCAGTTGCTCGCGCATCGTTCAGATGACGATCTTCTGATCGAACTGGAAGCCCCCGTTGCCGGTCAACCCGCCTCGCTGGAGGAGCTGTACCCCGCGATCCGCGAACTGATGCTCGCCATCGAGGGGGCCGCGACGGTCGAGGATCTCTGCCAGCTGGCGGCTGCGCACATACGCAGGATCGCCGGATTCGACCGTACGCTCGTCTACCAGTTCGACGCCGGCTGGAATGGAACCGTCGTGGCCGAAGATGGCAACGGCATCCTGCCTTCGTATCTTGATCTGCGCTTCCCGGAATCGGATATTCCGGCGCAGGCGCGCGCCCTGTATCTGCATAACCGGGTGCGGCTGATCGCCGATTGCGATTACACGCCCGTGTCCCTGGTGCGGGCCGGGCATCATCGCCAGGCCCCGCCCACCGACCTGAGCCTTTCCACGCTCCGCAGCGTCTCGCCGGTGCACCTGCAGTACATGCGCAACATGGGCACGGCGGCATCGATGTCGGTCTCGCTGATCCACGAGGGACAGCTGTGGGGGCTGGTGTCGTGCCACAGCGCACAGCCGCGCCGGCTGCCCTATCACGTGCGCACGGCCTGCGAGTTCATGGGGCAGATCCTGTCCCTGCAGATCGCACTGAAGCAGCGCGCACGCGCCGTTGAGGAACGGGTCGGGCGCCGGTCCTTGCTGGTCAAGCTGCTGGGCCGCATGGCCGGCGACGAGGACTTCATGGCCGCGCTCCGCCGGGACCCTGACAGCCTGCTTTCACTGACCGGCGCGCAGGGCGCGGCCATCGTGCACAGGAACGACTGCATGCGCCTGGGCCAATGCCCCGGGAATCCGGAGGTACTTGCGCTGGCACAGTGGCTCGCGACCGCGCACGTGGGCGAGGAAATGTACGTCACCGATCATCTGACCGCGGCCTGGCCGCCTGCGGAGCAGTTCAGCGATGTTGCCAGCGGCGTGATCGCCGTATCCATCTCCCAGCTGCATGACAGCTACCTGATGTGGTTCCGCCCAGAGGTGGTACGCACGGTCAGATGGGGTGGCGATCCACGCAAGAGCGCAGGCGGCAGCGACGCCCTGTCGCCACGGCATTCCTTCGAGGCATGGAAAGAGACCGTGCAGCAGCGCAGCCTGCCGTGGAACGAGGCCGACTGCGATGCGGCGCTCGAGATGCGCAACGCCATCGTCGACATCGTGCTGCGCAAGGCGGAAGAGATGGCCGAACTGAACGAGCAGCTGATGCGCAGCAACAAGGAGCTGGAGGCGTTCTCGTATTCCATCAGCCATGATCTGCGCGCCCCGTTCCGGCATATCGTGGGCTATTCCGAACTGCTGGGCAGCTCGGCAGCCGAGCGCTTGAACGAGACCGAGCGGCGTTTCCTCGACACCATCGTCGATTCGGCCAAATCGGCCGGCACGCTGGTGGATGATCTTCTGAGCTTCTCCCAGATGGGCCGCTCGACGCTGGGTCGCGCACGCATCGACATGGCAGCCATGGTGGAGGATGTGCGGAAGATGCTGGAGTTCGAATACCACGGACGCGACGTCCACTGGCAGATCGGGGACCTGCCCCCGGTTGAGGCCGACCCCACCATGATGCGCCTGGTCTGGCAGAACCTGCTGTCCAATGCAGTGAAGTTCACCCGCGAGCGCACGCACGCGGTGATCGCAGTGGCGCACGAGCGCTCGGAAAGCGAGGATGTCTTCACTGTGCGCGACAACGGCTGCGGCTTCGACATGCGCTATGTGGACAAGCTGTTCGGCGTATTCCAGCGGCTGCACCATGTCGAGGAGTTCGAAGGCACCGGCATCGGCCTGGCCAACGTGCGCCGCATCATCGGCCGCCATGGCGGCCGCACCTGGGCCGAGGGCGAGCCGGGCAAAGGCGCCACCCTCCATTTCACCCTGCCCCTGCATTCTGGAGATGTTCAATGAGGGACCTGCGGCCGATCCTGCTTGTCGAGGACAGCCCCAAGGATGCTGAGTTGACCCTGGCCGCGCTGTCGCGTTGCCAGCTGCTCAATGATGTCATCCATGTGCGTGACGGCGCCGAGGCGCTGGACTATCTGCGATGCGAGGGCGCCTTTTCCGGTGCCCGCCATGGCGGCCCCGTGGTCGTGCTGCTCGATCTCAAGCTGCCGAAGGTCAATGGACTGGAGGTGCTCGAGCAGGTTCGTGGCGATCCCGTTCTCAGCAGCACCCCGATCGTGATGCTGACCTCGTCGCGGGAGGAGCAGGATCTGATCCGCAGCTATGAACTAGGGGTCAACGCGTTCGTGGTCAAGCCCGTGGATTTCAAGGAATTCTTCGACGCGATCCAGGGGCTTGGCATGTTCTGGGGAATCACCAATCAACCACCGCCGCATCGCCCGAACGGCTCGGGACACCACCATGGGTGATATCACCGACCGCGGCGAGCGCCTGCGCATCCTCATGCTGGAGGACAGCGCACTCGATGCGGAGCTGATCTCCGCCCAGCTGCTGCGGGCCGGCCTGGATTTCGAGGCGGAGCGCGTATGGACGCGTCGGGGTTTCCTCGATGCCATCGACAGCGGCACGCATGACGTCATCCTCGCCGATCATGTATTGCCCGGCTTCGATGGCGATGCGGCCCTGGCCCTGGCGCGCGAACGCGTCCCCCATACGCCGTTCATTTTTGTTTCCGGCACGCTTACCGAAGAACTGGCGGTGCAGGCCCTGACCCGTGGCGCGCGCGACTACGTGGTGAAGCAGCGGCTGCAACGACTGCCGGACGCGATAAGGCGTGCACGGCAGGAGGCGCACGAGCGTGGCAAGCTGGCCCAGGCCCAGGCGGCGCTGAATGACAGCCAGGCGCAGTTGCAGCAGATCACCGACGTGGTTCCGGCGCTGATCGCGCAGTTCGATCACGAACACCGCTTCCGCTTCGCCAACCGTGCGTTTCTCGACTGGCACGGGGTAAGCCTGGCCGAACTGCAGGGACGGACTGCGCGCGAGATCAGTGGGATTTCAGCCTTCGAGGAGGCGCTGCCCAGCCTGCAGCAGGTCCTCCAGGGAGAGCGCGCCAACTTCCAGGCACGTCTTGCCCATCGCAGCGGTGAGACGCGCTTCGTACAGATGGACTGCGTACCGGAGCGCGCAGCCGATGGCCGCGTGGTCGGCTACATCTGCGTGGGCAGCGACGTTTCCCAGCTCAAGCGCGCCGAACTGGCCCTGCGCGAGGACAACCAGTCGCTGGAGCGGCAGGTTCAGGCGCGCACCGCCGAGCTCCGGGCCAGCAAGCGACGTCTGCAGTCCATCTTCGAGTCCAGCTTCCAGCATCAGGTGCTGCTTGACCTGTCCGGGCGTGTCGTCGACGCCAACGTCGCCTCGCTGGCCGCGGTGCTGGCCGAGAAGGCGCAGGTTGTGGATACCCCCTACTGGCAGACGCCCTGGTTCACCACCACGCCCGGAATGAGCGAGGTGATCGACAAGGCGGTTGCCGATGCCGTAAGTGGGCGCAGCTCCCTGCACTCGCTCGAACTGGAGCTGCCCACCGGCCGGCGAAGTTTCGACGTTTCATTCCGTCCGTTGCAGGACGGCGCCGGCGAGGTCACCGCGGTGGTGTCCGAAGCCGTGGAGACCACCGCACGACTACAGGCAGAGCATGCACTTCGGCAGGCGCAGAAGATCGAGGCCGTCGGGCAGCTGACCGGCGGCATCGCCCATGACTTCAACAATATCCTGACGGTCATCTCCGGCAACGTCGAGCACGCGATGCTGTTGAGCGGCCATCCTGGAGCGTCGGCCGAGGCGACCACACGCGCACTGGACAACGCCCTGAAGGGCGTCTCGCGCGCGGCAAGCCTGACCCAGCGGCTGCTGGCCTTCGCGCGCCGCCAGCCCCTGCGCAGCCAGGCCGTCAACCTCAACGACTGCATGCTCGGAATGCAGGACATGCTGCAGCGGGCGCTGGGCGAGCTGGTGCGACTGGAGATCAGCACGGCTGCCGGCATCTGGTGCGTGGAACTGGACGTCGCGCAGCTGGAGGCATCCGTGCTCAACCTCGCGGTGAATGCACGCGATGCGATGCCCAGCGGCGGCCGGCTGAAGGTCGAGATCGACAACAGCCATCTCGACGGCGACTACGCCGCCCTGTTCCCCGATGCGGCTCCGGGCGAGTACGTGATGCTGCGTGTCCGCGACAACGGCCACGGCATGCCGGCCGATACGCTGGCGCGGGTGTTCGAGCCGTTCTTCACCACGAAACAGGTGGGGCGTGGCACGGGCCTGGGGCTCTCCATGGTGCATGGTTTCGTCAAGCAGTCCGGCGGCCACGTCCTGATCGACTCCGTGGAGGGTGGAGGAACCAGCATCACCATGATGTTCCCGCGCTCGCCGCTGCCACTGCCCCGTGAATCCCCCGCGCCGGCAGCGGGCCTGGCCGGCTATGAACAGCGCGGCGAGACCATCCTGGTCGCTGAAGACAATGACGATGTCCGCGCGTACACCGTTGACGCCCTGCGCCAGCTGGGTTACCGCGTGCTGGAGGCACATGACGGGCCGTCCGCGCTGCGCCTGCTGGAACGCCCGGACGCGCGCATCGATCTGCTGTTCTCCGATATCGTGATGCCCGGCATGTCCGGCTGGGAACTGGGTCGCGAAGTCCGGGAGCGCTGGCCTGAGGTGGCGATTCTGTTCACATCCGGCTATCCGCGCGATCATGACGCCCCGGGGGGCGCGGGCCGCTCTGCGGCGCTGCTGAGCAAGCCATTCACGCGCGCCGATCTGGCCGAATCGATCCGCCGCGTGCTGGCGTCCTCCAGCTGACGGACCGGGGCGCGCGCCGGCTCAGGGGCCTTGTCTGGTGCCGAGCCGGTTGATCTGCGCGCACTCAACAACGCCCGGCGGCTGTGGCATGTCGGCCAATGCAACCATCGCCCGCCCCAGGGCCAGATTGCTGGTCGCGATGGAAGGGGCCATGCGTGCGACCAGCCCCAGCACCGGGGCGCCGACACCATAGAGTGGCTTCATCCACGAATGCACCGTGCCTGTACCTGCAACAGGCTGGACACCGCCTGGTCGCAGCATCACCGTACGGATCGGCAAGCGGGCCAGTGCCTGTTCGGTCTGCCCCTTCACCCGCAATGGCATGATGCGGCTCTGCGGATCGGCATGCGCCCCGGACACGTACAGGAAGCGCCCCTGCGGACATGCCTGGGCGAACGCCAAAGCCACGGCAAGCGTGGCATCGAAGGTCACCGCGCGGTACTCGGCTTCGCGGGTTCCCACCGGCGGCGCTCCGGCGCAGTAAAGGCAGGCGTCGAATCCCGAAAACAGGTCAACACTGCCGGCGGCCTGCCGGAAATCGGCGAGCAGCAGTTCGGCGACCTGCTGCCCCGGCCGGCTGCCCGGCCTGCGGACCAGTGCCGTGACACGCTGCACCCGGGGCGATTCCAGGCAGGCCAGGACAACGCCCTGCCCCACCAGCCCCGTTGCGCCGGCAACGAGCAGCTTCATGCTGCCAGGGGCGGCGTGGCTGTCCATAAGGCTCAGAGTTTCACGAAACGCTGGATGCGCCGCGCCAGCCAACCACTGAACACCAGCGGGGCATCCAGCGCGGATACACAGATGCATGGCACGCCCGGCGCCGTCACCGGCTGGTGCTCAACGTCCTCGTCAAGATCCGCGACATCGCCAGGCGCGAACAGGCCCAACGCATCGTTGTAGGAACCGCGCAGGATCTGCGTCAGCTCGCTCCGCCCGTGGCTGTGCATCGGCAGGCACTTTCCGGGTGCGATCTTCAGCATGATCAACGATGGCATCTGTTCGGCCCGGATGCAGTGCACGCCAGGCGCCATCCAGCGCCAACGCAGCGCTGCCAGTGACCTGCCGAAATACGGGTGCAGCGATGCCGGCAGGTAGTCCGGATCGGCCTCCGGCCGTTCATGCGGCACCTCCCGCGGCGATGATGGCTCGGCCGCTGCTGAGACCGCCTGCGAGGACAGATGGGCCAGCATGGCCTCGCGCAGGGCGTCCCGGCGGTCTTCGGCAAGCGCAGGCTGGGTGTGTTCCAGCAGCGCCGAACCGATCGCCTCAGCCTCCCGCAGGCGCTGCCGGCACACCGGGCAGCGCTCCAGATGCGTGCCGGCGACGATGCTCAGTGGCGCCGGCAGTGCGCCGGCTGCATAACTCATCAACGTCGATTCGTGCAGATGGTGGTGCGGGCTCATTGCGCACCTCCGATCCGCGACTGCAGGCGCAGGAATGCGCGGCGGAGATGCGACTTCACGGTCCCCAGCGGCATGCCCAGAATGGAGGCGATCTCACCGTGGCTCTTGGCCTCGAAGTACGACATCCGGACCATGCGCGCCTGCACGGCCGGCAGTTCGTTGATGCGCTGGCGCAGCCGTGCATGGTCGGCAAACTGCTCGGCGCTGCTGCGCTCGACCAGGTCCGCGGCAGCGGCCTCTTCGACGGCCGCCTGGACCTGCATCCAGCTGCGCTCGCGCCGGACCCGGTCGATATGCAGGTTGCGGGCGATCCGGTAGAGCCATGTACTCAGTGCCGCCTGCGCCGGATCGTAGTCTCCAGCGCGCAGCCACACCTTCAACAGGCATTCCTGCGCAAGCTCTTCAGCCACGGCATCCGGCACGCCGAGTCCGCGCAGATAGACGCACAACCTGGGCATGAAGTGGTCATAGATGCGCATGAAGCAGTCGCGGTCGCGCAACCGCGCCACCGCGTCCATGTCACCGGTCCAGTTCAGTGCGTCAGTGCTGGGCTGCTGGGAACTGGACACGAGGCGGGCGGTGTCGAAGGGAACGGGAGGGCTGGCGGCGTCAGGGTACATCTGCGGTCGCGGCGGGCTGGTGAAGGTCTGTCCTGAGTACGGGCCACGGGCCCGTTTGGATGCAGCGCCGACCTGCATCCAGCAACGGCCCTGCCGCGTATGCCAGGACGTCCCCCCGCCGGAGCGCCTTCGATGCGCATCACTCTCCTGCTGCTGTGCCTGCCCTGCCACGCACTCTCGGCCACCCTGCTGCACAACGAGGGCATCGCCACCCTGCCGGATGGCCGGGTGGCCTACCGCGAGATGCACTGGCAGCGGGGCGCCACGGAAGGCGCCGAGCGCTGGGTCCAGTACCTGTGCCCGGACGGCCAGCCCTTTGCAAGAAAACACATGGCGGCCACGGATCGACCGCTGGCGCGCGGCTACCGGCTGCTCGACCAGCGCTCGGGTCAGCAGGCTGACGTGGAGATGTCCAGCGATGCAGTCCGCATCTCGTGGAAGGAGAGTGCCTCGTCCACATCGCGGCAGGCACGCCTGCCAGCGCCTGCCGGTGCAGTCGTCGATGCCGGCTTCGATGCGGCCGTGCGCCAGCACTGGACACCGCTGCTGCAGGGAGCCGAGGTGACCCTGCCCTTTCTCGTCCCCGGGCGCCAGCGCTTCTATCCGGTCAAGGTCAGCTGGCGTGGTGCGAACCGCTGGCGCGGGCTGGCTGCACAGTCATTCGAGGTCCAGCTGGACACCTGGTATGGCGGCGTGGCCCCACGCCTGTCACTGGTCTACGCCGAGGCCGATCGTCGCCTGCTGGAGTTCCGCGGCACCAGCAACCTGCGCGATGCACGTGGCACTTACCCCGCCGTGGTGGTGCGCTTCGACAGCCCGCCTGCGCCCCAGCCGGACAGCCAGTGGCAGCAGGCGTGGGTGCGGCCTCTGGTCGCCGGGTGCGCCGTTACGGCGAAGTGAAGACAAACAGGAAGACGAAGAATCTGCGACGAGGCGCATCCATTTCCCGCCCTTCTGCGTAGAGAAACACACGCCTCTCTCGAGATCCGCCCCATGGCTTCCGCAGCGCCCCTCCGCAGCCGACGCGAACGCCTTCTGAGCACCATCCGGCGCTGGTTCGACGCCGGCACTGCAATGGACACCGACAGTGGGCGTGCGGATCGGATCGACTGGCTGCGCGCGGTGCCATTCGCGCTGATGCACCTGGCCTGCCTCGGCGTGATCTGGGTGGGGGTGTCCTGGATCGCCGTGGCCGTGGCAGCTGCGCTCTACGCGATCAGGATGTTTGCGATCACCGCCTTCTATCACCGCTACTTCTCGCATCGAACCTTCCAGGCGCCGCGCTGGGTGCAGTTCGTATTCGCGGTGATCGGCGCTTCCAGCGTGCAGCGCGGCCCGCTGTGGTGGGCCGCGCACCACCGGCATCACCACCGCCACGCCGACCAGCCGCAGGACCCCCATTCCCCACGCCAGCGCGGATTCTGGCGCAGTCACATGGGCTGGTTCCTGACCCGCGAGGCGTTCACCACCGACCTTGCCCGGGTGCCTGATCTGGCCCGGTTCCCGGAACTGCGCTGGCTGGACCGCTTCGACATCGCGGTGCCGGTACTGCTGGCGGCAGGCCTTTATGTACTGGGCGAACTGCTCGAACGGGCAGCGCCCGGCCTGCACACGTCCGGGCCGCAGCTTCTGGTCTGGGGCTTCTTCGTTTCCACCGTCGTCCTGTTCCATGCCACCGTCACCATCAACTCGCTGGCGCATCGCTTCGGCCGGCGCCGCTTCGATACCCGTGACGACAGCCGCAACAATCTGTGGCTGGCACTGCTGACCTTCGGCGAGGGTTGGCACAACAATCATCACTTCTTTCCCGGCTCGGTCAGGCAGGGCTTCCGCTGGTGGGAGGTGGACATGACCTGGTACGGACTGCGCGCAATGGCCGCCCTGCGGCTGGTCAGCGGGCTCAAACCCATCCCTGCGTGGGTCCTGGACAAGGCGAGATACTGACATGCGCATCGCAGTCATCGGCTCGGGAATCTCTGGTCTGGCCAGTGCATGGTGGCTGGACGGCGAACATGACGTCACGCTGTTCGAGGCCAACGACTATCTCGGCGGACACACCCACACCCACGATCTCGAGCTGGGCGGGACGCGGATGGCTGTGGACACCGGGTTCATCGTGTTCAATCCGCTGCACTATCCGCTGCTGAGCGCGCTGTTCGACGAGCTGGGCGTCACCTCGCGGCCCACCACCATGAGTTTCTCCATGCACAGCGAGCGGTCGGGCGTAGAGTACATCGCCACCTCGCTGGACGGCCTGTTCTGCCAGCGACGCAACCTCGTTTCGCCGCGCTTCTGGGGAATGCTCTCCGACCTGCGGCGCTTCTATCGCGATGCGCCGCTGCTGCTGGCCGAGCGGGAAGGCCCAACGCTGGGCGACTATCTGCGCAGCCAGCGCTATGGCAAGGCCTTCGTCGACGAGCATCTGCTGCCGATGGCGTCGGCGTTGTGGTCGTCGCCGACGGCGACCGTCCTGGACTTCCCCGCACGCTACCTGGCCCAGTTCATGGCCAACCACCAGATGCTGCAGATGACCGGCCGCGCGCCGTGGCGCGTGGTGGAAGGTGGTTCGGCGCGCTACGTGGACGCCCTGCGCCGCCGCTGGCGGGTGCACGAGCGCCTGGAGTGTCCCGTCCTCGCCGTCGAGCGGATGCCCTGGGGCGCGCGCGTGCACAGCGCTGCGGGCGTGGAAGGATTCGATGAAGTGATCCTCGCCTGCCACAGCAACCAGGCGCTGGCACTGCTGGCCGATGCCGATCCGATCGAGCGTGACGTACTGGGTGCCATCCGCTACCAGCCCAACGACGTCGTACTGCACACCGATGCATCCCTGCTGCCCCGCAACCGCAAGGCATGGGCTGCATGGAACGCGCATGTGCCGCGCGATCCCGCCGCTCCCTGCACCGTGAGCTACTGCATGAACCTGCTGCAGGGACTGCCCGGCGACATCCCGCTGGTCGTGACGCTCAACCGCACCGGGGCGATCGACCCACGCCGCATACTGCGTCGTATGAGCTATGCACACCCGGTGCACGATCATGCTGCAGTCCGAGCCCAGCAGCGCTGGGCCGACGTACAGGGCCGCCGCCACACCTGGTTTGCCGGAGCCTACTGGGGGTGGGGTTTCCACGAAGATGGCATCCGCAGTGCCCGTCGTGTCGTCGACGCAATGCGGACCTGTTCGCCACAGCCACGTCCCATGACACAGGACGAGGCCGCCGCATGAGCGCCAGCGCCCTCTACTTCGGCCACGTGATACACCGCAGGCACCAGCCGCACGCGCACGCCTTCCGCTACCCGGTCGCGCAGCTGCTGCTTGATCTCGACGAGCTGGACACGATCTTTGCCGGACGATGGCTGTGGTCCTTGAACCGCCGCAATCTGGCGGAGTTCCGGCGCAGCGACTACTTCGGCGACCCCTCGATGCCGCTTGCCGAGGCGGTCCGCCGCCATGTCGCAGGCGTGCGGGGTCATCGCCCGGCGGGCCCCATCCGCCTGCTGACCCATCTGCGCTTCGGCGGGCACGTCTTCAACCCGGTCAGCTTCTATTACTGCTACCAGCCTGACGGCAGCACACTGGACTGCATCGTGGCCGACATCACCAATACGCCATGGAAAGAGCGCCACGCCTACGTCCTGTCAGTGGCAGAAGCGGCCAGCGAGCCGGGCTCACTGCGCTGGCAGTTCCAGAAGCGCTTCCATGTGTCGCCCTTCATGGCGATGGACTGCACCTACGACTGGCGGTTCAGCACGCCCGGCGAGGACCTCAGGGTCCACATGCAGGTTCTGCAGGAGGGCGTGCGCCAGTTCGACGCCACGCAGCACATGCAGCGACGACCGCTGGACGGGCGCGGCCTGGCGAAGGTGCTCACCCTGTATCCCTTGATGACCGTGCAGGTCGTTGCGGCGATTCACTGGCATGCGCTGCGGTTGTGGCTCAAGCGCAACCCGGTCCATGACCACCCCTCACTTGCCGGAAAACCGCGATGAACGAGATGACTCCATCGGCAGCCATGCCCCGGGCCGGCGCGCTCGACGCATACCTGCGCCAACGCCTGCTGTCCCAGCTTGCGCCGCTGCGCGAAGGCCAGCTGCGGGTACGCGATGCCCTCGGCGAAACACTGCTGGGCGACGCTGCGGGGGAACTGCATGTCACTGTGACCATCGATGACCCGGCGTTCTACCGCAAAGTCGCCGCACAAGGCAGCGTAGGCGCAGGCGAGAGCTACATCCATGGCGACTGGCAATGCGACGACCTGGTTGCGCTGGTACGCCTGCTGGTGCGCAACCGCGATCTGCTGGACGGCATGGAACGTGGCCCGGCACGCATCGGCGGCTGGCTGCTGCGCGGCTGGAACCGGCTGCGCCGCAACAGCCGCGAAGGCAGCCGGCGCAACATCGCGGCTCACTACGATCTCGGCAACGACTTCTTCGCCCTGTTCCTGTCAACGGACCTGATGTATTCATCGGCACTGTTCGCCAGCGAGCAGGACACGCTCGAGGACGCCTCGCGGCGCAAGCTCGATCGCATCTGCCAGCAGCTGCGCCTGGCACCCGGAGACCGGGTGGTCGAGATCGGCACGGGCTGGGGCGGATTCGCACTGCATGCCGCGCAGCATTACGGCTGCCATGTCACTACCACCACGATCTCCGCCGAGCAGCATGCGCTGGCCACGGCACGGGTGCGCGCTGCGGGCCTGGAGGATCGCATCACCCTGCTGATGAAGGACTATCGCGACCTCGACGGGCAGTACGACAAGCTGGTCTCGATCGAGATGATCGAAGCGATCGGCGCCCAGTATCTGGACACCTACATGGCCACCCTGCAACGGCTGCTCAAGCCGGACGGGCTGGCCCTGCTGCAGGCGATCACCATTGAAGACCACCGCTATGAGCAGGCGCGCCGAAGCGTGGACTACATCAAACGCCACGTGTTCCCCGGCAGCTTCATCCCTTCCATCAACGCGATCATGGCCGCCAAGACCCGTGCCAGCGATCTGCAGCTGCTGGCGCAGCAGGACTTCGGCCATTCCTATGCCCTCACGCTGCGGGCGTGGCGCCAGCGATTCCTCGCACAGCTTCCTGCAGTGCATGCGCAGGGGTTCGACGCCCGGTTCTGCCGTCTGTGGGAGTTCTACCTGGCCTACTGCGAGGGCGGCTTCCTGGAACGTTCGATCGGCGTTTCACACCTGCTGCTGGCACGCCCCGGCCATCGGGGCAGCGCGCACGCCACGGGCGCACACTGACATGCGCCGCACCTGGCTCAATCTGCTCGGCAACCAGGCGGTCTGGCTGTGCGCGGTCGCTGGCGCCGGGCGCGGGCTGCAATGGCCAGCACTGCTGGCCGCCACACTGTTCGTGGCCAGCCAGCTCAGCACCAGTCCCCTGCCCCGGGTCGAGCTCCGCCTGCTGGTCCTGGCCCTGGCCTGTGCGTGGCTGGTCGATGGCGCCGCTGCCGCCGCGGGCGTGGTGCGTTATGCCGCTGCGCCCCTGGGCTGGATGCCACCGCCCTGGATCCTCGCACTCTGGGCGTCCTTCGCGATGACGATCAATGCATCGATGGCCTTCCTGCAGCGGAACACGGCGCTCCCCGTGTGCTTTGGCCTGCTGCTTGCCCCGCTGGCGTACCTGTCCGCCAGCCGCGGCTTCGACGCCGTGCAGCTTTCGCCCCCGGCCTGGAAAGGCCTGCTGACGCTGGGTATCGGCTGGAGCATCGCCCTGCCGCTGCTCTGTAGCGCTGCGCGTCGCTGGTCGAGGCTGGCCATCCGCCCACCGTTTGCCGGAGCCCGACCATGAACGCCCTGCCCTGGGTTGCCCTGTATGCCCTGCTCATCATGGCCTGGGGATGGGCATGGCAACGCCGTCACCGCAACATCGGCATCGTCGATGTGCTGTGGGCGAAGGGCGTCGCTGCGTCAGCGCTGATACTGGCCCTGCTCGGTGACGGCGCCGCGCTGCCGCGTGTGGCCCTTGCGGTGCTGGGCGGCCTGTGGGGCGGCCGACTCGCGCTGCACCTGTGGAGCCGCGTGCGGCGCGAGGCCGAGGACGGGCGTTACCGATACCTGCGAGATCACTGGCAGAGCCACCAGGGCAAGATCTTCGGCTTCTTCATCGCCCAGGCGCTGCTGATCGTGCTGTTCTCCCTGCCATTCGTGGCCGTCGCCAGCAACGACTCGCCCGCCGCGGCGGGCTGGGTTGCCGCCGCTGCCGTAGTCTGGCTGTTGAGCGTCGGCGGCGAGGCGCTGGCCGACCATCAGCTCGCACGGTTCCGCGCCGACCCGGCCAACAAGGGGCGCACCTGCCGCACCGGCCTCTGGCGGTACTCGCGGCACCCCAACTACTTCTTCGAATGGCTGCACTGGTTCACCTACGTCCTGCTCGCGGCCGGCTCGCCATTGGGCTGGCTTGCCTGGACAGGACCGGTGCTGATGTACCTGTTCCTGCGCTATCTCAGCGGCATTCCCTTCACCGAAAAGCAGGCGTTGCGCAGCCGTGGTGAGGACTACCGCGACTACCAGCGCAGCACGCCGATGTTCTTCCCGTGGTTCCCGCGTTCGTCCAAGGAGCACCTGCCATGACTGTCGCCACATCGCTCGCAACGCCTGCCGATCCGGAAACCGGGCTGATCGCCTGGGCCGAGCGCGGCCTCATTCCGGATGTGGCCCTGCGCTCCGGTATCCGCCGGCTGTGCGCCCAACGCCTCCAGGAAGAGAGTGCCGGGGGCATCGAGGCGCAGTCCGCGCGCTTCAACCAGTGCCTTGAGCAGTTGGCCGGCAGCCCGGTCGCGCTTCATGTCGATGCCGCCAACCGGCAACACTATGAAGTCCCCGCCGCATTCTTCCAGGCCTGCCTGGGCAAGCGCCTGAAATACAGCAGCTGCTACTACCCGAGCGGTCGCGAGACCCTGGACGAAGCCGAAGTCGCCATGCTCGAGCTCTACGGCGAGCGTGCCAGCCTGGCTGACGGGCAGCACATCCTTGAACTGGGGTGTGGCTGGGGCTCGCTGACCCTGTGGATGGCCGAGCGCTTCCCGGGCGCGCGCATCACGGCGGTGTCCAATTCGCACAGCCAGCGCCAGCACATCCTTGAACAGTGCAGGCTGCGCGGGCTGGGCAATGTCGAGCTGATCACCTGCGATGTGAACCGGCTGGAGCTGCCCGCCGGCCGTTTCGACCGCTGCGTTTCGGTGGAGATGTTCGAGCACGTCCGCAACCATGCGCAGCTGATGTCACGCATCGCGCAGTGGCTGAAGCCCGACGGCGCGCTGTTCGTGCACATCTTCGCCCACCGCACCCTGATGTACCCCTTTGAAACCGAAGGCGGCGACAACTGGATGGGGCGGCACTTCTTCACGGGTGGGCTGATGCCCGCTGCCGACACTCTGCTGCACTTCCAGCAGGACCTGCGCCTGCAGCGGCGCTGGCTGCTGGATGGCACGCATTACCAGCGTACGGCTGACCACTGGCTGGCGAACCAGGATGCCGCGCGTGAACGCATCATGCCGATCCTGGAGGCAACCTATGGCAGGCCGGCGGCAAGGCAATGGTGGAACCGCTGGCGCATGTTCTGGATGGCCTGCGCCGAGTTGTTCGGCTACGACAACGGCCAGCAGTGGCTGGTTGCCCATTACCTGTTCCGGCCACGTTGAGGTCACCATGCGCCCCCTTCCGCTGCTCTCGTTCCTGGCGATCGCCCTGTTCGGCACCGGCTGCAGTTCAAGTGACCTGCGCCCTCTGCCGCGACCGCAGGCGGTCGACGTTCCCCGCTTCATGGGCGACTGGTACGTCATCGCCCATATCCCTTCCTGGCCAGAACGCGAAGCGTTTGACGCCATTGAAAGCTACGCGCCGCGGCCGGACGGCCGCATCCAGACCACCTTCACCTATCGCAAGGGCAGTTTCGACGCACCACAGCGATCGATGCACCCGATCGGCAGGGTCGAGAAGGAAGGCAACGGCGCCATCTGGGGCATGCAGTTCGTATGGCCCATTCAGGCCGAGTACGTCATTGCCTGGATCGATAGCGACTACCAGCAGACCATCGTGGCGCGTAGCAAGCGCGACTACGTGTGGTACATGGCGCGCACCCCGCAGGTCTCTGCGGAGGACTATGCGCAGGCGGTGAAACGCATCGCCGCGATGGGATATGACACCCGCGAGCTGCGGCGCGTTCCGCAGTCACTGCGCTAGTCCCGCACGGACCGGGCCCCGCTGCGCGGGAGCCCGGCCCTTCAGCCCGCTCAGGCTGCCAGGCGTTCCACCTGGCGACGGGTCAGGTCGTTGAAGCGGCCCAGCGACATCAGGTGCTGGTGGATCAGGGCCAGCCAGCCGCTGCGGTGCCATTCGATCACGGTTTCCTCGGGCAGCGCGACGAACTTCTCGACGTCGACCACCTGGAAGCCGTTGAGGTTGAACTCCTGGCCGTTCGGAGCGCGTACGGTCGCGTTGCGCTCGACCAGCAGTCCCTTTTCGATGAGCGCCTTGGAGAAGGCCTGGGTCTGTTCGTGCTCGCGGGTGTACTGGCCGCAGAACTCCAGCGCCTGCTGCACCATGTCGGTAGCCTTGCCGTCGGCGAACAGCGCCTGGCCTTCCTCGCCTCCCTTGACCACGCGCGGGCTCGCTTCATCGATGCCGAGCAGGAAATCGTTGTCCGCGCCGGTGTCGATGAAGATGAAGGGGTGGCGACGCAGATAGGCCGGAACGTAGGCCTCGTCTTCCCACAGCCCGTCCTTGATGAACAGGTTCTCGTTGGTCACGCCGACGGCAGCCATCGGAACGGCGCCGGGGCCGGCGAACAGGATCGGGAAATGGTGCAGTGCCAGCGAGAACTCGCCGAGCACCAGCGGAATGGCGTTGTTGCCGGCGGCGAAATCAAGCTTGCCCGGCAGGATGCGCAGGTCGGCGTGCACATCAGCCTGCAGCGGCACCGGACGGGTGTAGAACAGGGGGGTGCCGGCCTGCGCCGCTTCGGTGGTGGTGTCGCTGGTGGTCATCGTAGGAACCGTTTCGTCATGCGCGCCTGCCATCCCGGGCGCGCCAGCGGGAACAACCTGAATCCCGCATTATCAACAAGCCGGGTGACGACCACCACCCCGGCACTGACTTATTTCAGCTGCAGCGGATAGCGCTGCCACAGGACGTGGACAAGGAAGCCCGCCAGTTCGGTGTCGCGCGCACTGACCGCGGCGCGGATCTTGTCCAGCAGGACCATGTCACTGCAGGAGCGCACATCGGCGTGGTTGGCCTGGCCCGACCTGCGTGCGCGGTAACGCGCGGCGCGCTGCGCATCGCTCATCGCGTACCCGAATTTGGGCGGACGACCGCGCTTGCGCGGCAGGGTCAGCTCCAGGGTTCCGGGGTCTTTGTCATCACGCATGAGTGGGGGCAGACAGCGGCAAGCAACGACGGGTGCGCAATTTATCGTGAGGCATCACTTTAATCCAGCCTTTTCTACACTTTTGTTGCACTGCAATGCGCCCTGCTGCCGCTCGCCGGCAGCAAGAGGGGCCCGCGAACGGGCCCCTTGCACACTTCAGGCAGCGCGTACCGGCTCGTAACCGTGCAGGTGCGCTTCACTGCTGGCGCGCCCCTGGCTGAGCGAGCGCAACGCAGTGGTGTAGCCCACCAGTTGCGCCAGCGGTGCAAAGCCGCTCACTTCGGCACGGCCCTCCTGGTCCTCGATGCGCGCGACGCGACCGTGGCGACGGTTGAGGTCGCCGACCACGTCGCCCACCGACGCCGAGGGCGAATGCACCGTTACCGCCATCACCGGCTCCAGCACCTGCGTGCCGGCACTGGCCAGCGCGGCCCTGACGGCCTCACTGCCGGCCCGGTGGAACGCCATGTCCGAGGAATCCTTGGCATGGGTCTGGCCGTCCACCAGGGTCACTTCGATGCCCACGACCGGATGCCCATGCGGTCCTTCCGACAGCGCCGCACGCGCACCCTTCTCCACCGCTGCGATGAAACCACGGGGGATCACGCCTCCGACGATGCGATCGTTGAACACCACCTGGTCGTCCTCGCGCGGCGCCACGTCCAGCACCACATGGGCGAACTGGCCCTGGCCACCGCTCTGCTTGACGACCCTGCCGACCACGCCGGAGACCGCACGCAACGGCATTTCCTGGTAGGCAACGCGCGGCGAACCGATGCCGACATCGACCTTCCATTCGCTGCGCAGGCGCTCGACCATCACCTCCAAGTGCAGTTCGCCCATGCCCCATACCAGCGTTTCGCCGCTCTCGCGATCGGTCTCCACGCGGAATGACGGATCCTCCTGGGCGAGGCTGGCCAGCCCCTGCGCCATGCGGATCAGGTCCGCTGCACGCGCAGGTTCCAGGCGCCACGCCAGCACCGGCGCCTGTGCCTGGATGCTCTCCAGGCGCAACGGCTGATCGCGTGCGCTCAGCGTTTCACCGCTGACTGCATCCTTCCAGCCCAGCACCGCGACGATGTCACCGGCCACGGCCTGCTCGATGTCATGGGTCTGGTCTGCCTGCACCCGCACCAGGCGGCTCACGCGCCGACCCTGCGGATGCTGCGAGCTGGCCACAGCGTCGCCTGCCTTCAGCGTTCCCGAATACAGCCTCACGAAGCTCAGCGCACCGTGCTGCTGATGGGTGATCTTGAACAACAGACCCGCCAGCGGACCCTCCGGATCCGGCGGCAGCAGCACGTCGCCAGCCTCGCCTTCGGCAGTGACGGCAGGCCGATCCAACGGCGAAGGCAGGTAATCGACCACCGCATCCAGCAGCGCCTCGATGCCTTTGTCCTTGAACGCCGCACCCGCAAGCACCGGCACGCCCGCACCGGCCAGCGTCGCCCGCCGGAGTGCCGCGCGCAGCAGTTCCGCATCGATCACCCGGCCCTCCAGCCACGCATCGGCCAGACCCTCGTCATGGTCGGCCACGGCCTCCACCAGCGCGTCGCGCCGCGGTTGCCACTGGCTGCGTGCAGCGTCATCCCACGGCGTGATGGTCACCACGCCGCCGTCGCGCCACTGCAGCACGCGCTCATCCACCAGATCGACCCAGCCGCTGAAGTCGCTTTCGCTGCCCAGCGGCACACCCAGCGCCCACGGCCGCGCCTGCAGCTTGTCCCGCAGCTGCTCCAGCACGCGCTCGAACGAGGCGCCGACACGATCCATCTTGTTGACGAAGGCGATCAACGGCACCCGGTGCCGGCGCGCCTGGCGCCACACCGTTTCCGACTGCGGCTGCACGCCATCCACGGCAGAGAACACCGCGACGGCACCGTCGAGCACCCGCAGCGAACGCTCGACTTCAATGGCGAAATCGATGTGGCCCGGGGTGTCGATCAGGGTCAGCCGATGCGGCGGCAGATCGCGCGGCGCCCACTGCGCCTGCACGGCTGCTGCGCCGATGGTGATGCCACGCTCGCGCTCGATCGCCGAGAAATCGGTGGTGGCGTTGCCGTCATGGACCTCACCGACGCGGTGGATCTCGCCGCTCTTCCACAGCAGTCGTTCGGTGAGCGTGGTCTTGCCGGCGTCGATGTGGGCAATGATGCCGAGGTTGCGACGACGGGAAAGGATCTGGGTGTTCATGTGATGGGTTCCTGCAAGCCAACTTCGGGGGCCGCGCACCCCGGTTGGCGACAGGGTGCGCGGCTAGCGTTCGGTCTCGGCGATCTGGTGCATGGCACGTTCTCCTTGCGGTGCAGCGGGTGGATGAAAGGGACTGCGGAAACGAAAAGAGCGCCCCGGAGGGCGCTCTGTGGATGGTCCAACGGTGGCCGATTCAGCGGCCCCGTCGAGCTCCAGGCAGACACGCCCGTTCCGCGCTTGCGCGGGTCAGGGTGAAAAACTTCAGGAGCGGCATCCGGTTCATGGGGCGCATTCTAGACCTGCCAATCTGGCGCGCAAGTGCTGATTGCGCGCACCAGTGGAACGATGAGGATTCCTTTCGCCGCCCGGATCAGGTGACCACCACCAGCGGCACGCCCCGCTTCGGATGCTCCAGCACGACCACGTCCTGCTGGTAGACCCGCTGCAGCGTGTCCACGGTCAACACCTGCGCGGGTGAGCCGTCGGCGGCCACCCTGCCCTGTTCCAGCAGCACGATGCGGTCGGCATGGCCGGCGGCCAGATTCAGGTCGTGCAGCACCACGATCACGCAGGCCCCGGCCTCGGCACAGGCACGCACGCTGCGCAGCGTACGCTCCTGGTGGCGCAGATCCAGCGCAGCGGTCGGCTCGTCGAGAAGCAGCAGCGGCGTATCCTGCGCCAGCACGCGCGCGAACGTGGTCCGGGCCGACTCGCCACCGGACAACTGCTGCACCTCGCGCAGGCGCAGCGCCTGCAGTTCGGTCGCGTCGATCGCGGCCTCCACCTGCGTGCCATCGCGTACGGGATCGGGCGGGTGTGGCAGGCGCCCCATCGCCACCACCTCCTCCACGCTGAAGGCGAAGCGCACGCCGTGCTCCTGCGGCATCACCGCGCGCTCGCGCGCCAGTGGACCGGCCTTGTAGCCGGCCAGCGGCCTGCCAAGCAGGCTCACCTCACCCGCATCGGCATGCAGATCGCCCGCAGCCACTGCCAGCAGCGTCGATTTGCCAGCGCCATTGGGCCCCACCAAGGCAGTGACTGTCGCCGGCTCGAACGCCAGGTTGATGCCGTGCAGGATCTCGCGCTGCCCGCGTCGCACCACGACGTCGCGCAGATGAAGCAGGGCCGTCATGGGGCTGCCTTGCGGCGCTGCTGCAGCACCAGCCAGAGGAAGAACGGTGCACCCAGTGCAGCCGAGAACAGACCGAGTGGAATCTCCGCCGGCGGGTCGAGCGTGCGCGCGGCCGTATCGGCCACCACGATCAGCAGCGCCCCCAGCAGGCCGGAAAGGGGCAGCAACCAGCGGTGCCCCGGCCCCACCAGCATGCGCGCCACGTGTGGCACCACCAGGCCGACAAAGCTGATCGAACCGGCAAACGCGACGGCCGCACCCACCAGCAGGGCACTGAACGCCACCAGCCGGCGGCGGGTCCGTGCCACGTCCAGGCCCAGATGCTGGGCCTGGCGTTCCCCCAGCGCCAGCATGTCCAGTGGCGTTGCCAGGCGCTGCAGCGCGAACACGCCGATGGCGAACAACGGCACCACGGCGGCGACATCACTCCAGCTGGCGCGGGCCAGCGAACCCATCTGCCAGAACACCAGCGACTGCAGTTCGCTCTCGCTGGCGATGTAGGTCAGGAAACCGATCAGCGCCGAGCAGAACGCCGCCATGGCGATGCCGACCAGCAACAGCGTGGCATTGCCACTGCCCTTGCCCGGCCGGGCAAGGGCGTAGGTCAGGCCGATCGCAAGCGCACCGCCGGCAAACGCGGCCACCGGCACCAACCAGCCGGCCGCACCTGCAGCACCGAGCACGATGGCGGCGACCGCGCCCAGCGCGGCGCCCTGGCTGACGCCGACAATGCCCGGGTCCGCCAACGGATTGCCGAACAGGCCCTGCAGGCTGGCACCGGCCATCGCCAGCGATGCCCCCACCACCGCGCCCAACAGGGCGCGCGGGATGCGCAGCTGCCAGACCACCGCCAGGTCGCGGCTGCTCACCGCCTGCGGATCGAGCAGCCCCATCTTCACCGCCAGCGCCTGCAGCACCTCCAGCGGTGGCAAGCGCAGTGGCCCGACCGCAAACGAGGCCAGAATGGCGGCCAGCAGTGCCAGCATCGCCACCATCAACATCGTCCGCCCGCGACGACGGCGCCGGTCCGCCGGACTCATGCCTTCGGCAGCGCCGCCAGCGCCCGCGCCAGCGCCAGTGCGCCAGCCCCGGAACCTACGCTGGTGTACTTGAGCTGCACATCCGGCATCACCCAGACCCGGTTGGCCTGCCCGGCCGGTGTCTGCTTCAGCGTCGGGTACGACTTCCACAGGCCCTCGGCACCGCCGAACAGCTGCAGATCGTGCTCGGTCACCAGAATCACCTCCGGTGCCGCGGCGACCACGCCCTCATTGCTCAGCTGCGAGTAGTTCTTCACTCCCGCTTCGGTGCCGATGTTGACGCCGCCGGCCAGCGCAATCAGTTGCGCCGATGCGCTGTCGGTGCCCGCAACGGTCGGTGCGCCACCGGCACCGGTGGCCGACACATGGATCACACGCGGCGCATGGCCCAGGCCCCGGCCGATCGCTGCGGCCTCATCCAGCTGACGCTGCACCTGCGTGGCAAGCGTCTGCCCTGCTTCGGCCAGCCCGAGTGCGGCGGCGACCTTGCGCACCTTGTCCGGCGCCGGCTGCAGATCGTCGATGACCACCGCCGGCTCCCCCACCTCGCGCAGCTTCTTCGCCAGCTCGGTGTGGCGGCGCAGGCTGTTGCCCAGGAACAGCGAACCCCGCAGGCTCAGCACACCCTCCACACCCGTGGTGCGGTTGAACAGGAACTGGTGCGGCGCAGCCCGGCCAGCCTCGGTGGTGGTGTTGGTCGGGGCGGCAAATACCTGCTTGCCCAGCCCCAGCGCCTCGATCACCGCGATGACGTCGTCGCCACCGGCGATGATCCGGCGGGTGTCGGTCACCGCGATATCGGCGCCGTCATCGGAATGCACCTTGGCCGGCAGCACGGCCTTCTGGTCATGCACGGCCGGCATCTCGGCACCGGCCACGCGTTTCCAGCCTGCCGGCAACGCGGTGTCCGCGGCGGCCGCCATCGCCGCCGGCGGCGGTTCGGAAGGCTTCTTGGCATCGGAGGGAGCCGACGAGCCGCCACAGGCAGCCAGTGCCAGCGAAACAGCCAACGGAAGTGCGCACAGGCGCAGACGGGGCACGATGTTCATGGACGTTCTCCTTGCTGGCAGGGCGACGCGCGCGCCGCCCTGCCGTCTGACTTACTGCTTCGGGGTGATGCGGGTGATGCGGTCACCCCTCGGGTCTTCAGCGCCGCGCGACTTGTTCACCGCGAACACGTTGCCCTTGCCATCGGCACGGACGTGGTTCGGCAAAGTGCCGCCGTCGAGGTTGGCGACCACCTTGCCCTCGCGGTCGACCACGGTCACGGTGCCGGCGCCACGGTTGCTGACATAGGCCAGGCCGGATGCATCATCGAAGGCGACGTTCAGCGCACCCGCGCCCACCGGCACATCGTGCAGCACCTTGCCGGCTGCGACGTCGACGATCAGCAGGTTGTCGGTGCCCTGCGACGCCACGTACAACCGGTTGCGCGCCGCGTCGAACGCCACGCCCGACGCGCTGATCGAGTTGCCCAGATCGATCACCTTCTCGACCTCACCGCTGGCCACGTCGATCACCGCCGCCTCCGGCGTGCCGATGCTGACGGTGAACAGCTTGCCGCCCTTCTCGTCCAGCACCAGGCTCATCGGCGTGAACTTGCCGTCATCCACGCCCGACTCAAGCGTCACCGCGGGGAGCTCCTTGAACGTCTTCGCATCGAATACCGACAGGTGATCCTCACCGGTGGCCGAGGCAAACACCTTGCCGCGGGTACCATCGATCACCACGTCGCGCGCATGCGGCACCGCATCGACCGGGAACTGGTGCACCAGCGACAGATCTTTCTGACGATAGACGGCCACGCTGTTCTGACGGGTATTGGTCACCCACACGTTGCCGTTGGCATCATCCACGCCCACGCCGTACACCGCATAGACCGCGCCGTTGGTACTGCCCGGCACCTGCGCCGGAGTGATCGCCTTGCTGACCTTCAGCGACGCCGGGTCGATCTTCAGCAGCTGCGACTGGGTCACCGGCGGCCGGCCGACCGCGGAGGTCACGAACAGCGCATTGCTGGCGGCGCTGTAGGCGGACTGGTACAGGCCCGGCACCAGCTTGTTGGACTGGGTGGTGAACTGCGCCTGGCCCGACAGCGGCAGCTGCGGCGAGACGCGCAGCTTCAGCACCGTCGCGGCGGCCGGCTGGCTCGCCCGCACCACGACCGGATGGGTGCCCGGCACGGCATCGGCGGGAATGGCCAGCTGGGTCTTGAAGTTGCCATCGGCATCAACCACCACCGGCTGGGCGTTCAACACGCTGTCGCCGCGCAGCAGGCTGACCTTCTGGCCCGGCACGAAGCCGCGACCGACCACATCGGCGGTGCTGCCCGGCACCACATTGTCGCCGCGCGAGACCACCTGGCCCTTGAACGTGGCGTTGGCCGGTTGATCGAATACCGGCTGCGCGGTGGCCGCGACGGCCAGCAGCAGGCCGGTGGCCAGAGTGGTGAAGCGAAGCGAAGGACGAAGGGAGGAACGGAACGACATGACAGGCTCCTTGCACACGTAGGCCGCGCCGCGTGGCGCGGGATTCATCGGTTGCCTGGGCCGCTGCACGCGGGCAGCCTCGCCTGGGTAGTGGGGTCGCACGGCACGCCGCGCGAAGGGATTCATTCGCTGGACGGCCCATCCGTTGCACTGGCGCCATCGCCTGCACTGCGATCGGTCACCCCGTACAGCTCATGCAGCGCCGCGTGGAAGGACGCCGGCAGCATCGGGCCATGGCCCAGGCCAGGAAACTCGCGGTACTGCACGCTCAGCCCCGGCACCCGGCGCAGCCGCTCGGACAACTGCATCGCCGCGTCAGGCGTGGCGCCGCCGATGCGGCGCAGGTGCGCGACCACCCGCGGGTTGTTCAGGTCACGCTTGCCGCGGTCGCCGACGCGCTCAGCGCCTCCCAGCATCAACCAGACCCTGGCCGGCTGCCCATGGACGTTCTGCACGAACTGCTGTTCGGGATCGCCCAGCGCCGCGCCCTGCGCCCACCACAGTGAGGGACTGGCGGCGAGATAGGCCTGGAACGCGGCCGGCCGGGTGTACAGCGCGTTGAGCACGAACAGGCCACCGAGCGAGTGCCCCCACAGCGCCTGCTGCCCGGTGTCGACGCGCGCGCGACGCTCCACCTCGGGCTTGATGCGGCGTTCGATCACATCAAGGAACGCCGCAGCGCCCCCGCCGACCGCCTGGGTTGCGCCGCTCTCATCGTCGGCGCGGTCGATCCATGCCGTGTAGTCACGGGTCCGCGCCTTCGAGTCGATGCGCAGATCATTGTCGTAGCCGATCAGCACCAGCACCGGAGGCGCCTTGAGTGCTGCAAGTTCAGCCAGCAGCGGCTGGTCGAGCACCATCGCCACCGCATTGCCGTCCAGCGCGTACAGCACCGGCGAAGGTGCACTGGAGGCGCGGACCGGAATCGCCAGATTCACCCGCCAGCGGCGCTGCGTGTCGGCACTGTCGATCACGAAATGCTCGAAGCGATAGCTGGCGGCCGGCTCATCCAGCACGGTGTGGCCGATCTTCTGCAGCGGATTGCGCTGCTGCGCGTACGCATACGGGGTAGCCAGGAGCAGACCCATCATCAGGACGGCAAGGCCGCGGGCCAGCGGACCACGGTGCGGAGGCAGGACGAAATGCTTCATCGGCGGGCGACGTCAGCGGCCTGGGCCGCTGTTTCACAAGGGACCGCAGTCTACCTTAAACGCGAATGATTATCACAACGATCAAACGTCACACTGTGTATCACGCGCGCGATAACGCGGCGTCATGGGACGCATCATCTCGTTCCCGCCAAGGCGGGAGGGCCGATTCCCAGGACCGGGCGCTGCCCGGCGGGTGCCGCGTCAAGGGCCCGCAGGCACGGGGCCGTACGGGTTTTCCTGCGGCGTGCCCGGCAGCAGAGCGAACACCAGGATCACCAGGCCGCCCATCGGCACCAATGCGAGAAGATAGAGCCAGCCGGACTGGTTGCAGTCATGCAGACGGCGCACGGTGACGGCGATCAGCGGCACGATCGTCGCCAGCCACATCAGGCCCAGCAGCGCCATCATGCCGATCAGGATGGCGCTCAGTGCGTCCGGACTGGAGCGCATGATGATCGCCAGCACGCCGGCCAGCAGCGACACCGCCGTGGCCACCAGAAACAGGAACAGCTGGAACATCCAGTATTCGCGGCGATTGGCCCGACCCTCGAACTGGGCGTACCGCTTCAACGCCAGAGTCATGTCCTGCATGAACGTCATCCTTGAGAAGTGAACCGGGGATTCTCTCGAATCAGCGTGGACCCGACAATCGGATTGGTTGCGTAACGGCGATCAACGCCGCTTCGCCGCCCGCGCCGCCTCGCGCTCGGCGCGCAACCGGTCGAGCTTTTCCTTCAGCTTGATCTCCAGTCCGCGCGGCACCGGGTTGTAGTACACGCGCTCGCCCATCGCATCGGGGAAGCCGGTCTGATCCAGCGCGATCCCGCCTTCCGCATCGTGGTCATACTGGTACTCGGCACCGTAGCCCAGTTCCTTCATCAGCTTGGTCGGCGCGTTGCGCAGGTGCAGCGGCACCTCTTCGGTACCGCTCTGGCGCACGTCGGCCTTGGCCTGGTTGAACGCCGCGTAGCCTGCATTCGACTTGGCGGTGCTGGCCAGGTACAGCACCAACTGGGCGAACGCGAGCTCGCCTTCGGGGCTGCCCAGCCGTTCGTAGATGTCCCACGCTTCCAGCGCCATGCTCTGTGCTCGCGGATCGGCCAGGCCGATGTCCTCGATCGCCATGCGGGTCAGCCGGCGCGCCAGGTACGACGGATCACAGCCGCCGTCGAGCATGCGGGTCAGCCAGTACAGCGCCGCATCGGGATTGGAACTGCGCACCGACTTGTGCAACGCCGAGATCTGGTCGTAGAACTGCTCGCCGCCCTTGTCGAAACGGCGGGTACGGTCGGCCAGCACCTGGGTGAGCGTCTGCGGGGTGATGTGCCCGCCCTCGCCCCCCGCCAGTTCGGCAGCGATTTCCAGCAGGGTCAATGCGCGGCGCACGTCGCCATCGGCAGCGGTGGCGATCTCCAGCAGCAGCTCGGGCGCAACCTCGATGGACTCCTGGCCCAGGCCGCGCTCGCGATCGCCCAGCGCCCGCTGCAGTGCCTCGACGATGTCGGTGGGCGAGACCGCCTCCAGCACGTGCACACGGCAGCGTGACAGCAGCGCCGAGTTCAACTCGAAGGACGGGTTCTCGGTCGTGGCACCCACGAACAGGATGGTGCCGCGCTCGATATGCGGCAGGAACGCGTCCTGCTGCGCCTTGTTGAAGCGATGCACCTCATCGACGAACAGCACGGTACGCCGGCCTTCGGCGAAACGCTGCGCCGCTTCTGCCAGGACCTGGCGCACCTCCGGCAGGCCGGACAGCACGGCGGAGATGGCGCGGAACTCGGCATCGGAATACTCGGCCAGCAGCAGCGACAACGTGGTCTTGCCACAGCCCGGCGGGCCCCACAGGATCATCGAATGCACCCGACCCGACTCGACCGCCCGGCGCAGTGCGCTGTCCGGAGCGAGCAGGCGCTTCTGCCCGACCATTTCATCGAGCGTCTGCGGACGCATGCGCTCGGCGAGCGGGCGCAGGTGCTCCCGATCGACACTCAGCAGATCGGGGCCGGGGAAGGAAGTGGAGCGTTGTCTTGGCACCCGCTCATTGTACCGCGCCCCCCGTCGGTCGCGCCGGGCCATGCCCGGCGGATCGGCGAAATGCGCACATCGGTAGCGCCGGGCCATGACCGGCGTCACGCATCAGTTGCCGATGACGTCGGTGCCGGCCGGCGGGCTGAAGCGGAAGGTCGAGGCCGCGAACGTCGGGTTGCGCTTCCAGCCGCTGAAATTGATCACGGTGCGCTGGCCGACCGCGTCGGTGATCTCCATCCTCGCCAGCCCCTGGGCGTTGAAGCCTAGTGCAGCGTACTGGAAGCTGGCCTCGGTATCGCGCTTCGGCGACAGCGACAGCCACTGCAGGCCATCCCGTTGTGCCGCCTCCTCGCTGAGGTCGTACTGCTGCTCCAGCAGCGTCGGGTTGATCAGCGCGGTCAAGGGGCTGTTCTGCTCTTCCTTGCCCTGCTCGCGCACGGTGGCCTGCTCCAGGTCCGGCTCGTACATCCAGACCTTCTTGCCGTCGGCCACGATCAGCTGTTCATGCGGCCGCACGTACTCCCAGCGGAACAGGCGCGGGGCCGACAGGGCCACGCGGCCGCTGGTCGACTCCTTGACCTTGCCGCGGCTGTCGAACACCTGCTGGCTGAACTGGCCATCCAGGCCCTTCAGGCCGCTGGTGAAGTTCTTCAGGTCATCGCGGGCACCCGCCCACGCGCTGCCCGCGGCGGCGCAGGCCATGGCGAGAGTGCTGGCGGCAAGAATACGGCGGAGGCGGACGTTCATGCGGGAATCCTGTGGGCGCGGGCGCAAGGAAAGGTGGATGTCAGTGTGCCCGGGCAAAGATGAATGGGCGATCAGGGCGACATTATGCCGCCCCGCACGTCCACCGGGGATTCAGTTGGCCGACGCAGGCAGCCTTCCATACAGAACCTGTCCGCGGAAGCCGCGGCGCACTTCGCGATACAGCGCGCGGAACGCGGTGTAGTCCTGGGGCTGGCACAGTGCCTCCGGTCCACGCACGGCATTCTGCTGCAGGCGGTGGTGGACGATCACCTCCTGGCCCTGCCGGCTCCACTCCACCCGGTACTCGCCCGCGGCATTGGCAAAACGCTGGCTGGCCGGAACGGCGATGATCGGCGCGTTGGCCGGGAACTGCAGGCGATAGGTTTCTTCACGCAGGCTCGCGTTGCAGTAGAACGGCGTCTCGTTGGCCGGTGCAGACGCGGTAGCGTACAGCCCGCGCACCGACTCGCCGCCTGGCGGATCCGGCACCGCCATGCCCCCGGCCACGCTGAAGTCCACGTAGTCTTCCGCCTGGAAGGCCATGCGGTAGCCGAACGGCCGGGTCAGATCGACCGGGACGCCCTGCAGCTGCAGCTGGCCGCGGCCATCAAAACCGGACGCCGCCATGATCGACTCCTCGGCACGCGCCCGATTCTGCGCGTTGAGCTGGGCGAACTGTGCGCGCATGCCGATCTCGGCATTCTCGCCCAGCTGCGGAATCGTCTCGCCACGCAGATTGCCGTTGGCATCGAACGTGAAGCGCACCTCCATCGAGGTTGCGTTGCGCTGCGGACCATTGGCCGGCGTGCGTGCCAGGCTCGCGTCGGCCGTGCGCATCACCGGCGCGCCCAGGTCGCCCTCGGGCAACTGGCCGAAGCGCGCCCAGGCGGTGGTCGAATCCAGGTACAGATCGAACTCGGGAATGTAGGTGATGGCGTGGTTGAAGCGCCCCAGCACCGGAATCTTCGGCAGCGTCGGCCCGCCACCGGCGCCGATCAGCACCGGCGAACTGGCAATTCCTTTGGCGGCCAGCAGGGCTTCCAGCAGGGTCACATGGTCCTTGCAGTCCCCATAGTGGTTGTCGAGGATGCTCTGCGCGCTGTTGGGCTCCAGCCCGCCATTGCCCAGGTACACCGCGACGTAGCGGATGTTCTGAGCGACCCAGCGGTACAGCGCATCGGCCTGCGAGCGACGGTCGCCGATGCCTGCGGTGACCTGGTCGGCCAGCGCCTGGATCTCCGCCGTGACCTGCGCGGCGGGACCGGCCTTGAGCTGGTACGCCCGGCCCATCTGCGCCCAGTCACGATAGGTGCTGGCCATGATGTTCGGGCCGAACTCCCAGCCGGCGGCCGACCAGTTCTGCGCCTGCATCGCCTCGCGGCGCTGGTAGCGCCAGCGCCACTGCGCCTGGCCGTTCCTCACCACCGGGCGATCGCTGCCCTGCACGCCGCGGCTGTCGACGAACATCGGCAGGTTGGCCGGTGCGCTCAGCGTCACCTCGGCATCCTCGTATTCGGTGAACACATTGAAGGTCTCCCACAGGCCGAAGTAGCCCGGGAAGTACGGCGTGGCCTGGGTGCGGCGCACCTGGTAATACAGGCGCGTGCCCGGCGCCAGGTTCGGGAACACGATCACCCGCACCTTGCGGTCGGCGTACATCGCTGCCGAGGCGCTGGAATAGCTTTCCTGGGTGTAGATGCGATCTGCCGGAACGTCACGGCGCTGGCCATCGGCGGTGATGGTGTAGGCGTCGAGCACCTCCAGCGTCTCCATCTTCTCGCTGTAGCTCAGCCGCACCTGGCTGAACTGCTCGACCGAGGCCTTGGTCTTGAGCAGGACCTCGTAGGTCTCGGTCTGCACATTGCCTGCGTCGGGCCGCACCTGGTAGTCGGCGCGATAGCGGACGATGCTGAAGTTGTTGCTGGCTTCGGTATCGCCGCTGGTGGAAGGCGGCGCCGTAGCGGGCGCGGGGGTGGCGGTCTCCGCCAGGGCCGGGCTGGCGGCCATCAGGCCAGCCAGCGCCAGCGCCAGCGCGCGTGGTACGGGATGAAGCATTCGTCGGATCCTTGGACGTCGTGGGGGTACGTCGGGCCTTACTTCGGCGGCGGCGGTGCCAGCACCGTCCGGTCGCCATTGTGCTCGGGCGCACTGACAACGCCGGCCGCTTCCATGGCCTCGATCAGTCGCGCCGCACGGTTGTAGCCAATCTTCAGCCGGCGCTGCACGCCAGAAATCGACGCGCGGCGGGTCTCCGTGACCACCCTCAGCGCCTCGTCATACAGCGGATCCGACTCGTCGCCGCCGGCACTGGTTTCCGGCAGGCCGGTGGCACCCACCACCACGCCGTCCCCCAGGGTCTGAACCTCGTCCAGCACGCCCTCGATGTAATCGGCCGGACCCATCGCCTTGAGATGCTCGACCACGCGATGCACTTCATCGTCGGAGACGAACGCGCCGTGCACACGCTCGGGCATGGCGGTGCCCGGAGGCAGGTACAGCATGTCGCCGTGACCCAGCAGCGTCTCCGCGCCGGACTGGTCGAGAATGGTGCGCGAGTCGATCTTCGAGCTCACCTGAAACGCGATGCGGGTGGGAATGTTGGCCTTGATCAGGCCGGTGATCACATCCACCGACGGACGCTGGGTGGCCAGGATCAGGTGGATGCCGGCTGCACGTGCCTTCTGTGCCAGACGTGCGATCAGTTCTTCGACCTTCTTGCCGACGATCATCATCATGTCGGCGAATTCGTCGATGAAGATGACGATGAACGGCAGCGTCTCCAGCGGGCGCGGCGCCTCGCCCAGCTCCGGGTTCGGCTTGAACAACGGGTCCATCAGCGGCTGGCCGGCGTCCTCGGCGTCCTTCACCTTCTTGTTGAAGCCGGCCAGGTTGCGCACGCCCACCGCGCTCATCAGCTTGTAGCGGCGCTCCATCTCCGCCACGCACCAGCGCAGGCCGTTGGCGGCCTCCTTCATGTCGGTGACCACAGGCGCGAGCAGATGCGGGATGCCCTGGTAGACGCTCAGTTCGAGCATCTTCGGGTCGATCATCAGCATCCGCAGATCTTTCGGCGAGCCCTTGTACAGCAGGCTCAGCACCATCGCATTGACGGCCACGGACTTGCCCGAGCCGGTGGTACCGGCCACCAGCAGGTGTGGCATGCGCGCCAGGTCGGCCACGGTCGGGCGGCCGGCGATGTCCTTGCCCAGCGCCAGGGTCAGCACGCTGGAGGCCTTGTCGTACTCCTTCGAGCGCAGCAGCTCGGACAGGAAGATCATCTCGCGGGTGACGTTGGGAATCTCCAGGCCGATCACCGACTTGCCGGGAATCACATCGACCACGCGCACCGACTTGACCGACAGGCCGCGGGCGATGTCCTTGTCCAGCGAGCTGATCTGGCTGACCTTGATGCCCGGCGCCGGCTCGATCTCGAAGCGGGTGATGACCGGGCCCGGATAGGCGCCGACCACCTGCGCATCGATGCGGAAATCCTTCAGTTTGAACTCGATCTGCCGCGACAGGGTCTCCAGCGTCTCCTCGTCGTAGCCCTTGGGCTGTGGCTTGGGATCATCGAGCAGGGCCAGCGGCGGCAGGTCCGAACCATCGCCGTTGACGCCGCGGAACATCGGTATCTGGTTGTCACGCTTGGCCCGGTCGCTCTTCTCGATCACCGGTTCCGGGCGCGGTTCGATCTTCACCGGCTCGCGCTTGGCGCGCACCTCGGCGTCCGCCTTGCGGACTTCCTGGCGCTCCTCGCGCAGGGCACGGGTCTGCTTCCACTCCGTCGCCTGTTCCTTCTTGCGCTCCAGCAGCGGCGCCAGCGACATCACCCCACGGCCGATCTTCTCCATCACCGTGAACCACGACAGGCCGGTGGCCAGGGTGATCGAGGCCAGCAGCAGCACCAGCACGAACAGGTTCGCGCCCAGCGCTCCGAACCCGACGGTGAGCGAGTTGCCCACCAGCTTGCCAAGGATGCCGCCCGCACTGGACACATCACCATTGAACAGGCGCACATGCAGGAAGCCGGTACCGGCGATCAGGAAGCCGACCAGACCGACCAGGCGCAGGGCCGGATCGAGGTCGTTCTCGCCCTTGCTTTCCCGCTTGAGGCCGAACATGGCGATCCAGGCCAGCGCGCCGAGCACCACCGGCAGCAGGAACGCGATGTAGCCGAACAACTGCAGCAGCACGTCGGCGATCCAGGCACCGGCGCGGCCGCCCATGTTGTGCACCGGCGCGACCACGCTGCCGGTATGCGACCAGCCGGGGTCCGACGCCGAGTAGGTGAGCAGACTTGCCGCCAGGTACAGCAGGGCCGGCGCGATCGCGATCAGGCCCAGGTCGCGCCAGAGGCGCTGGCGGCGGGGGTTGTCGGTCGTCGCCGCCGCCGCGGCCGTGCGACGTGACGCCTTGCTGTCGTCGGACTTGGAGCGTTCGGGGACCTGCTTCGCCACCTTAGACCATACCTTTGGAATGCGCTGTTAGTGATTGATAATAAATGAGACGGCGTCAGTTTTCAGTTATGCGACGCTGCGAGGCGCCCTCCGGGGCCGGAAACCGTCGATGGGCGACGGCGTTCTGTTCATCGGCTTGAATCGCCCTGCCCCAGCCGCCACTCTATGACCTGCCATGGATGCTGCGCAAACATCGCCAGCGCCTTGTCCCACTTACCTTTTCGCGAGTTTACATGAGCACCAGCCTGCCCTCCCGCCACCAACGGCTTGTCATCCTCGGTTCCGGCCCGGCCGGCTGGACCGCTGCGGTCTACGCCGCCCGCGCCAACCTGAAGCCGGTCGTCATCACCGGCCTGCAGCAGGGCGGTCAGCTGATGACCACGACCGAGGTCGACAACTGGCCGGGTGACGCCCATGGCCTGATGGGCCCGGACCTGATGGCGCGCATGCAGGCTCACGCCGAGCGCTTCGAGACCGAGGTCATCTTCGACCACATCCACACCGCCGACCTGTCCCAGCGCCCGTTCCGGCTGATCGGCGACAGTCACGAATACACCTGTGACGCCCTGATCATCGCCACCGGCGCCACCGCCAAGTACCTGGGCATCCCGACCGAAGAGGCCTTCAAGGGCCGCGGCGTGTCCGCCTGCGCCACCTGCGACGGGTTCTTCTACCGTGACCAGGACGTGGTCGTGGTCGGCGGTGGCAACACTGCGGTGGAAGAGGCCCTGTACCTGTCCAACATCGCCCGCAAGGTCTACCTGGTCCACCGCCGCGACACCCTCAAGGCGGAAAAGATCATGCAGGACAAGCTGTTCGCCAAGGTCGCGGCCGGCAAGATCGAAACCGTCTGGCACCACCAGGTCGAGGAAGTGCTGGGCAACGATGCCGGCGTGACCGGTGTGCGCGTGAAGTCCACCCTGGACGGCAGCACCCGCGACATCGACGCGCACGGCTTCTTCGTGGCCATCGGTCATCACCCGAACACCACCCTGTTCGATGGCCAGCTGGCGATGAACAACGGCTACCTGGAAATCCGCTCGGGCCTGGGCGGCAACGCCACCCAGACCTCGGTGGAAGGCGTGTTCGCTGCGGGCGACGTGGCCGACCAGCACTATCGGCAGGCCATCACCTCCGCCGGCTTCGGCTGCATGGCCGCACTGGATGCCGAGCGCTATCTGGATGCACAGGGCAAGGCCGGCTGAAGATTGCTCCACGCCATGACTGATCCTGGGGGGGGGGGGGGGGGGGCCCCCCGCGGCGAAGAGGGGGCGCGGCGGCGCCCCCCCCCCAGGAGAGGGCC